>DATMNR010000395.1:0-6341 GCA_035568795.1 Ktedonobacteraceae bacterium | reverse complement strand
TGGGACGATCATCCGCGGCATAGACGGGATAGAAGTCAATGGCTATGCCCACCTGAGCCTGGGGCGAGATGTGTTTACGCAGGCGTGGCACAGCTAGACCATGCCCGAGCAAGACATGATGGCCAACAACCACAGCCAAATTTTTATCGTGAATGCCAGGAGCGTGGATACCATCAGCATAACCAAGGTAAGCCGAACACCAGGGTTCGTTCTGTGTGAGCCACCAGTCAACACGATCACCCAGGCGTCGCGCAACTATCTCGGCATAATCTGCGAAAGCAGAGGCTGTATCACGATTGAGCCATCCACCTTGATCCTGTAAAGTCACGGGCAAATCCCAATGGTAGAGTGTTGCAACAGGACTAATGCCGTGAGCGAGAAGCGTATCGACCAGGCGATCATAAAAATCCAGTCCGCGTACATTGACGGCGCCAGTTCCCTGTGGGACAATACGTGGCCAGGAGAGCGAGAAACGATATGCGCTCAAGTTGAGCTCGGCCATGATCGCAACGTCTTCTTCCATTCGATGATAATGATCTGCTGCAATTTCACCTGTCTCACCTTGATATGTCGTTCCTGGTATTGCCACAAAGCGGTCCCATACGGAAAGGCCGCGTCCGTCTTCATGTGTCGCCCCCTCAATCTGATAAGCCGATGTACCAGCCCCCCAGAGGAAATCGGGCGGAAAGGCACCTCTCAACTCCGATGGCTGCGTGCCTTTCGCGGAACTTGGTATGGATCTTGTATCGTCGGTTATGCTCATTAGGCCTCCTCTATCAGGCTCCTTTTGTTTGGCCTGTCTACAGTAATATTTTTGGGTATAAGCAAGCCAGGACGTTAGCTTGTGTATGAATACACAATCTGTGAAGTACTAACCTCAATTAAGGCGAGGCAAATCGCGTTTACATGGATGAAACGTTGGACACCTCCTCTCCATTGCCGTAGAGGAAACAGTGTGTCCAGTGGTTATTTCCAAGATCGGTGCGCTTTGGACGGTATTGCCTGCATACAGGCATAGCATGTGGGCAACGTGGATGAAATCGACATCCAACCGGTGGATTGATCAGACTTGGCGGTTCTCCTCGTCCGATGGTAATTGCCTTCTCCGTATTAACCTGGGCCTTTGTGTCAGTTCCGCTCTCGAAAGCATCCTCCACAGCCTTTCGATGACCCATCGTATCTGGATCAGGCGCTGCCGAAAGCAATAATTGCGAATAGGGATGTCTCGGATTCTGAATCACCTCTTCAGTTGGACCCCCTTCTACCATTTGACCTGCATACATAACCAATGTTTCCTCGGCGAAATAGCGAGCACTGGCAATATCATGAGTGATAAAGAGAAATGCTAGACCATCTTCTTCTTTCAGACTCAAGAGCAGATTCAGCACATCCAGACGAATGGATACATCCAGCATCGAGACCGGTTCGTCAGCCAGGATAACCGATGGACGAACTGCAAGCACCCGAGCAATCGCGATTCGCTGGCGCTGTCCACCGCTCAACTGATGCGGAAATTTATCAATAAAATGATCGGCAGGAGTCAAGTTCACTCGTTCAAGTAGAGCAAGGATCTGATCGCGTTCTTCATTCGCATTATGCGCATATCCGTATAACCGCAAAGAACGGGCAAGATGATAGCGAACACTGTGTGCCGGGTTCAAAGACGAAAAAGGATCCTGGAAGATATATTGCACATGTCTCCGATAGTCTCGCAACGCTTGATGATTATTGCGCGCGGGCTGTCCACGAAAGCGAATCTCGCCACCTGTCGGTTCATGCAATCGACCAAGCAAGCGGGCAACGGTTGTTTTTCCACTACCACTCTCTCCAACTAACGCTGTTGCTTTTCCCGGATACAATGCCAGAGAAGTATCTTCGACAGCGTGTACGGCTTGCGCTGCACCGAACAATTTGATAGCGCGCAATGGGAAGTCTTTTTTCAAATGCACAGCCTCAAGGATTGGATCACTTGAAGGCTGCTCTTCTCCGAAAGATGCCAGTGCTTGCTGACCAATGGCAACGGCTTCATGCGAATCATCTGTTACGGCCGTATGAGCGGGTACTTCTTGTCCTATTTCGGGATTATTGCTATTCATTATTCTGCCCTTCTCCCGTCTCCATAAATTCAACATTTCCCATGCCGTTCATATGGCCGGCACGCAGCTCCGGCGCTATGATTTGAAGAGCATCTTCCATGTGCGCACCCATCATATCGGCATTGTAGAGATGGCATGCTACCAGGCATTGTTGTGAACGCTTCGATTGCACCCCACCTGCCAGCATATTGTCTGTCTCCAAACGTTGGTTACCAATATGCACACCGACAATATCCGGCGTAGTCAGAGCTGGTACATGCTTTCGGCATGCTTCGAACGCAAACTGACAGCGCAGGTGAAACGCACAACCCATAGGAATATGGCGTAGATCAGGCGGAGACCCAGGTATGCCGATCATTTTTTTCCTTGGCCCATGTATTGAGGGAAACGAGTTCAGTAGCCCGTAGGTATAGGGATGACGCGGATGGCGATAGAGTTCTTGCCACGAGGATGTCTCGACAATACGACCGGCGTACATAATCACTACCTGATCAGCAATTTCCAGAAGTAGCGAGAGATCGTGAGTAATGAAGATCACAGCAAAACTTAGTTGTTCGCGTAAGGCCATCAGTTCCACAAGGATATCACGTTGTACCACTACGTCAAGAGCCGTGGTTGGTTCATCCATGATGATGATATCCGGATTGAGTGCGAGAGCTATGGCAATAATTGCTCGCTGCCGCATACCACCACTCAACTCGTGTGGATAACTCCGCAGGCGATCGGATGGTATGCCCACCAGGCGTAGTAATTCAAGCGCTCGTTCACGGCGTGTATCAGGTCCCATTGATGGAGCATGGGCTTTCAATACATCCGTTATCTGATTCTCCAGGCGGAGCACGGGATTCAGAGCATTCATAGCACTCTGGAAGACAATAGCAAGTTCCTGCCACCGAAAGGCTCGTAATTGAGTTGGAGGTAATTCGAGCACATTGATAGCTGATTGTTTATCTTCCTCTTTTCTTTCTTTTTTTTGCTGTACCTCAGACAGATCATATTGCTGAATTTCCAGGTTCTCCGATACAAGTGTCCTCCCATGATGCGGATAATACAAGATTTCTCCACTACTCACTACAGCCGGAGGACGTAGCAGGCGTGTAATGGCATAGGCTAGTGTTGATTTCCCACTGCCACTCTCTCCCGCAAGGCCCAGAATTTGCCCCCGATGCAACGTAAAACTTACATTGTTGACGGCATGAACGGGCACATTGCCAGTTTGATAGTACACATTGAGATTTTTGACCTCAAGCAACACATCTTGCTCTTGTTTAGAGGCAGTGGTATGAGGTTCTGCAACAAAGGGTGTCATCTTGAAGTTACCGCCTTACTCTTTCTCGAAATCAAATGCCTGCGCGGCGGACGTTCAACCCGCAAGCGAGGATTCGATAGTTCGTCCATACCAAAATTAATAAATGTTAAGCCTGCACATAGTAAGGCGATGCATATTCCAGCAGGAACAAATTGCCACCACTTTCCAACAATAAGCGCTGCGTTATTCTCCGCCCAATATAATATTACTCCCCAACTGGGTCGTGAAGTATCCCCGAGACCGAGAAACTCCAGAGCAACTTCGGCGCCCACAGCATATACAAATGTACCGACAAACGTAGAAGCAATGAGTGAAACTTCATTGGGTAATATCTCAGATGAAATAATACGTAAGGAACTTTCACCTGTCGCACGCGCAGCAGCCACGAACTCGCGCTCTTTCAACGAGAGAGTTTGCGCACGTAGCACACGCGCGCCGTAGCTCCAGGATGTAAAGAGAAGAACCAATGCGATCACAAATTCACTTCTACTAGCGCCGCTAGCACTTGCTAGCGAGGCGAGAACAATGGTAAGAGGGAGGCCAGGCAAAACCAGGAAAACGTTAATGATCAGGGAGAGAACCTCATCAACCATGCCTCCATAGTAGGCAGAGCTTAAACCCATGACAATCTGCAAGATCGTAGAACCTATTGCTGCTACGAAGGCAACCGTTAAAGTGACACGCGCTCCATACACTATTTGCGCAAACATATCCTGACCGAGACCTGTCGTGCCAAATATATGCCTCCAGGAGGGAGGTAGAGATCCTCTTACAATACTAGCAGTGGGATCATATGGAGTCAGAAGTGGCGCTGCTATTGCTACCAGTACAAAAAAAACGACCACACCTACTCCAAAGGCGATTTTAGGATTCGATACTATTGCACGTAATATACTACTTACACGTGCTTTTGTTCTACCCAGAAAAGTTATGGAAGCGCCTTTCTGATTTGTTGTATTTGTGATCTGCATCGTTCATTTCCTCGCAGTTTTTAATGCCGAGTACTTGTTTGTAGTGTTGCTGAATGCAATGAGACACGAACATACCGTTGCATAGTCGTTTTCCAGGCTATTTCTTCCCGTGTCGCACACGAGGATCAAGAAACACATAGATCAGCTCGAACAGGAAATTCGCGAAGATCACTGCCAGAGCAATAACCAGAAAACATCCCTCAACCAGCGCATAATCATTGCTTTGAACACCTTTATACAAAGAGAAACCGATACCAGGGTAATTGAAAACTATCTCAGTGAGTAATGCACCACTTACTATCAGGCCCAATGCGATAGAAAAGCTGGTAATGCTTGGTAAAATCGCGTTACGCGCAGCGTAGTGAAACATCACACGTCTTTCAGAGAGACCTTTGGCTTCTGCCATTGTTACATAATCTTCTGAAAGTGTCGTGACCATCATATTGCGCATAATCAGTACCCAACCAGCCAGAGAACCAATGATCAGAGTGGCAACCGGAAGAATACTATGTTGAGCAACACTGCCAATGAAATCCATATTCCAGCCGGGGCTTACATTGAAGACATCATACCCACTATCAGTTGGGAACCAGTTCAATATAACGCCAAAAATATACACCAGACCTAGAGCCATCCAGAAATAGGGAATTGCAGACAGAAATGTCAGAAATGGAGGTACAGCCGTATCGTACCAGGAACCACGCTTCCAGGCGATCAATATACCGATTAGCGTGCCGATGAAAAAGCTCAGAACAAGGGCAACCCCAACCAGACCGATGGTCCAGGGAAGGCTTTGTTTAAGTATATCTCCTACCGGTGTGGGAAATTGCGAGGTTGAAATACCCAGATTACCGTGCAGTATGCCATTTAGATAATCGAGATATTGTCTCCAGATAGGCACGTTTGGGTTCACACCGAATTCTGCACGAATAGCATCAATTTGAGCACGAGTCACCTGTTGCGTCATGAGCTTTGCGATGTACGCTTCAGCAGGATCTCCAGGCATTAAGCGTGGGATAATGAAATTAAAGGTTACAGCAGCCCATAATGCTATCAGGTAGAAGACAGCACGTCTGAAGAGATAGCGCATTCCATATCTCCTTGTACTGGGGTTCTCTATATCCCTGCACCTCCCGGCAATGCGGGAGATGCAGGGATACGTTTCGAGAAGAACGCACTAAGACTAGGAGGCAGGCGCCAGATGAAGTATGACATTGGCTGCATCAGGCATATTGTAAGGAGCACCTGAATCATACGGAGTGTTCGCGTCAGGCCAACCCGTAAAATTCTTTGTAGTGTACTCATCCCAATAGACGTTGACAGTCAACGGAAGAACTGGCAACTGACTCACCATGATGTCCTCTATGCTGGCGATAGCTTGTTTTTGAGCATTGGTATCACTGGAACCCTCGTACTGCGCAATGAGTTTATCAGTCTGGGTAGAATACCCATTACTGGTTGTTGTGTCCCAACGCTCGAAGTTTGTTCCGACAACTGCCTTTCCTGGAGGCGCCGAATTCGCGCTGCTCAATAACGCCTGATAAGGAAAGTACGGTGTAGGACCGCTATTCGTCCAACTAATTGCAGCATCATAACTGCCACTCGTGATGGCTGTGTAATATGGTGTGAAGCCGCTCTCTGAATTGACCGTCGCTTTTATACCAGCAGCATTCAGGTCATTCACGATAAACTGAACGTCCTGATCCCAATCGCTCCAACCATTGACAACATCCACTGACATCGTTAATTCTTTGCCACTGGCATTCTGATAAAAGCCATCACTGCCTTTCTTGAAGCCAGCCTGTTGCATGTAGCTATCGACCTGACTGGTGCTGACGGTGAAAGCCATGCTTTGATACTGCGGTGAGATCCAGTCATTTAGCGTAGGTACAATAACACCGGTGGGATTTGCAACCCCGGCATATTGAGCCACACCTTGAGGCAATTGACTACGGTTAATCGCCG
>DATMNR010000394.1:0-3065 GCA_035568795.1 Ktedonobacteraceae bacterium | reverse complement strand
ATGGCCCCGATGGCGGATCCCATGTTCCCAGCGGGTGTAGGTATAATCGGTTTGAGCTCAACACCGCTTCTGCCGTTTTTCCCACAAATGGTTTATAATGTCCTGGAACTTGCAGCAATGTTTGTAGCGCTTATATGGTACTGGCGTATATGCAAAGAACGGCCAGAAGCTGCTATGGTTCTTGCGATCATTCCTTTGTTTTTCGCATGGCGCAGCCTTTCGTCATACTTCTACTGTGCAGCATTTCCACTTTTCTTGTTGATAGCAGCCAGAACATTTCCTGCGAAACGCAGATATACCAGGCAGATCCTCGATCAATCAATGCTATGGTTCGACCATAATGAACCTGTAATGAACGACGTGCCAAATCCTGTTGACGTTCGCGTTGCTTTTCAGTGTGTATACAACTGGTGCAACCTGGTTGCTACAAAACTAACATTAGTACGGCAGGGTTTCAATTCGGTGATCGTCCCTAGCCCAAAGAGTGCACCTCCCCCCCCCAGAGGGTGACCATACGGCCTTTTCTCGACTCTTTTTACCCCGCGTGATACAATCCTTGGGGTAAGACCTGAAGTAGGAAGGTATCTTTTGCAACTTACCATTACTTCCTTTTGATATATTAAGAGTTGAGATAGAGAACATGGCAGCAAAAAAGCAGGGAGATTCTTTTGTCCCACATGCAGATAACGCCCAATTAGAACATTTACTTGAACAACGTCACACGATAGCAAAAGAACTGCATAACAGTACCAGCAAAGCACAGGCAGAAGCTGCATTAGTAGAGCTAACTTCGATAGACGAAGCTGCCCAGATGGCATTGCTCAAGGCAATGGCAAAGCTACACGATACCGACGCAGCCGATGTCCTGCTAGCGATCAATGAACTCACCCCAAACAAAGCTATCCGTAAAGAATCACGTCGCGCATTGATACAACTTGCAGGAGCAAAGATTTACCCTAGTTGGACTCCCGAACCAGAACCTGGACCCTCAATAGCGGTTATCAATCCACCTCGTTTCTGGAAAGGCTTTGTCACAGAAACACGAGAAGAAGGTGAGCTTGAGCTTGTCTTATGCTGGGAACAGGGATTTGAATATAGTGAAGCGCGACTGATGGCTTTCATGCTCGATTTTTGGGATGACGGGATCAAAAACTTTACAACGGAGGTGGGCAGCAAGCGACATATTGAAACGAGACTTGGCAATACAAGGGTCAGATATAGCAAATCAATTGGTAGAGAAATAAGAATTATAGATTGCACTCTGGCCGAGGGACGCCGGCTGATACAAGAAGCACTTTCAGTCAATACCTGGCACGGAACAGCACCTTTTATAGAGTATCGCCACCATCTCCCCAGTATACAACAACTCATATTACAAGCTCCTGACCTTGATACGGATCATGGGAAGACCTTTATCAATCCCGACCTGGAACCTGACGAAATAGTCGGTAACTTCATCGGAGCATGGACACTGGGAGACTTCAGTTTATGTTTTGACCTGCTCACAAGCGATAGTTCGCTAAACGAGGGACTCTCAAGAGACGAATGGATCGACCTGCGCCGTAAATGGACAGATGAGGCACATCCAGCACGTTATGAACCTCGCTTTTTGCGCGAACGCGAACGCAGTCAACAGTCGATCTGGCTACCCACTTCGGCGCTGAGCGATAGGATTTCAACGCAACGAGAAGTAGAGATCGGCTGGTCGTTGGAACTGACGGATACGCTCTTGAGCGGTACACTGCCTGAGATGCCGCTGGGAACCGCTGTCTATAAGGAAACCGGTAGGCATTGGTTCTGGACCAGTTACACATTGGTAAAAGAAGAGGATGCTTGGCGAATTCAACGCATGAAAGACGAAGGAGCCAGCGCACAGAGCCTACCAATTAGCGAACTTCAGCAACGATTAAAAACAACCGATGAGCGCATACAGGAAATTGTAGAAACCCATCAGCCAAACGAGCCTGATGCACAACAATACTATGAAGAAATTATTTGGCGCACAATACAGTCATTGCACTACGATGATGCACTACTGGTTAAGCTTCCACTCGACCGTACGATCTACGATGATGCCTATAGTCGCGCACGTGGATTGCGCTTATCCGAAAGAGCCATCGTCTACCTTGAGGGAATCATCCAACGCTTTCCTAAAGATCACGATATTGGGAGTATCCTGCAGCATCTCGCTGTATCACAAGCAGACCTTAGCGAACAATACAAACAAGACGATATGGATGAACCTGCTGAGCATTTCTTCGAGCTGGCTTTGGACAATTTACAAAAGTCCATTGCTGTAAACGATGCAGCACTTGCGCATATCATTTTAGCCGAGTTGTTCATGACCAACGATCGCACAGAAGAAGCGGTAACCGAACTTCAGTTAGCGAAGACACTTACCAGTAATAGAGATGAGGAAGCACAGATTGAAGCTGACCTGGCAAGTATTGCTATGGTAAGTGAACACTATGATGAGGCCATCGAACATTTCAAACGAGTTGCAGAAATTAATCCAAACTATAACGGTGTCTTGATAAATCTTGGGCTTGCATATCGCAGGCTGGAGAAATATGACGAAGCAATTGCATACTATCAACGCGCACTTGAAGCATATCCCAACGAAATTCCGATCTACGCCGAACTCGGTACCATTTATATGACGACATCACAACTGGATAAGGCGATGGAGATAGTTGAGCAAGGATTGCGCCAACACCCAGACTCTGCCCATTTGCATGCATTGATTGCTGCAATCTATTCAGAAAATGGTGATCGCCATCGTGCCCAGGCAGAACTGGCAGAAGCGGAACGCATCAATCCGGATCTGGAAGTGGTACAGGCTGTACGTGAAATGTTACACCCAAAGCGAAAGTGATTGCATCACCAGAAATAGGATCTTCTGAAAGTCAAGACAAGCAGGTAATGTCCCTTATGCAGCTTGCCGTTCTTACCCGTCCTGCCAACGACGCTGGCGCGTCAGTTGCTTCTCGTTCTGACAACGCTGCTTCGCATCTAGCTAACGCTCAGTCAGAACGAGAAGCAACTGCTGCGCAGTCAGGCAGGAC
>DATMNR010000393.1:0-17885 GCA_035568795.1 Ktedonobacteraceae bacterium | reverse complement strand
CCACTCAATATAGCAATGTCCATAGAACATAATTGTCAGGCTATTGTCACAAACAATCCAGTCTTTGTCATAATACGTACTACCTCCATTCACAACGTGAAGTGGTTTACTCCATGTTAATCCTCCATTGGTTGAAAGATTGACAATTATCGTCGGGCTAGCAAGTGTGCTTCCACTCCCAATAACAGCAACGCTAGAAATGATCCAGGTCTTGTGCGCCAAATCATAGGCAACAGACGGATCGCTCACACGAGTATTGGGGCCACCTGCAAATTGAGTTGTGCCAGGTAAAAAGCCGTTTTTCCAAGTGACGCCATTGTCCAAGGAAATGGCCCAACCGATATTGGAGCTTGCTGCATCGACGAAGCGTCCTGTCTGGAAAGCAGTAACGATGGTAGAACCAAAAGAAAATGAGGCGGGTTCTAGCTCGGTCTGGTGCTGGCTGTTGCTGTTTGTATATGGATCGCTACTCAGTTGCAATGGTGATTTTCCAAGATTGGGGTTAGATGAAGGTGCAAAAATCACCATACTTCCCTTAGGAGCGAGGGGAATTATATGAATCGTGATAAGTAAAAGGAGTAGAAGTGAAGGCGCTAAGATGATGCCTGTGATTGTCAGCCTTCGATGCCGGGTAAAACGGGACATGCAGAACTTCTCCTATAAACAGTTTTCTCTTTATGAGGAGAAACGGTTTACAACCAGTATATTTGGATTGTGATAGTACGATTATGTTAACACAGAAGGAAAGAGTTGGTTACTCAGCCTTCCAAACCTGCACCGTCATATCCCAGGAAGCAGAAGCAATGAGTGGCCCTTCTTTCGCCCAGGCTACAGAGTTCACCATTTTTTGATGCCCAGAATAGGTCACAACCTTATTACCGTTGAAGGCATCCCAAACCTGTACGGACCTGTCACCATAACCTGTTCCAATATTGCCACCAGCCGAGGCGATGAGTTTCCCATCGCTAGACCAGGCCACGGTGGCTACTCCATCCTTATGACCAATGTACTTGAGTAGTATTTTTTTTGTATTCGCGTCCCAGACGTAGACGAGATGTTCACCAGTTCCTTGACTACTAGTATTACCCGTTGATGAAGCAATATATTTGGCATCAGGAGACCAGGCAACGGATTTTACATAATTATTATGCTGCAAAGTATAGAGGAGATTTCCGTTCGACGCATCCCATACTTTTACCGTTTGATCGAAGCTCCCAGAAGCGATGTGCTTTCCGTCAAATGACCAGTCAACGGACTTTACTGGACTGGTATGGCCCTGTAATGTTAATTGAGTTATCTGATTAAAAGGATCCCTGATTAGTATTACCTTATCGTAGCTACTCGAAGCCACATATTTTCCATCGGGTGACCAAACGACCGAGTTTACCCCTTGCTTAGAATCGAAGGTGTCTATTTGTTGCTTTGTTACAGCATCCCAAATCTGGACAGTATTATCATTGTAACCGCCTCCGGAGGCAATATATTTGCCGTCAGGCGACCATGCTACAGACCATACTTCACTCTTGTGACCCGAGTAGATAGACGAATGCCACCCTGTAGTAGCATCCCAGACCCGAACAGTCGTATCATAACTGCCCGAGGCAATGCGATATCCATCAGGAGACCAGGCAGCGGTAAGTACGGACCCTTTGTGTCCTGTATAGGCGAAGAGAGCGGTCAATGGATGTGGAGGGGGAGGAGGAGTTTTAGGACCCTCACCAAATATTCCCGCAGATTTTGCCATCCAGATGCCATTACTCACAACGCTTCCTACGACCACGCCTGCTAATCCGAATAGAATTGCACGCCGAGAGATGCGACGCTGTGAATGAGTAGTGGATACAAAAGGTTCATGTGTCAGATTCTGGTGATTGGATGAACTTATATTTATATAACTTTCTTCAATAGTATCAGTTTGAATGGCAGATGGAGTATTGTGGACAAGCACTGGGGGTGTCATCCCAATGGAAATTGGTTGCGTGCCGATGGATGGAAGCTCAGATACTTCTTCAAAAGAGATAGTTGAAGCATTAGCAATGGGATATACTATATTGCTAGCTTGCTGAAGGGCATTAGCAAAAGCTTGCACTGTTGCAAACCGCTGGTGTGGTTCTTTAGCAAGAGTTGTAAGCAATACCTCTTCGACCTCAGGAGGCACTGCAGGATTTTTTACGCGTACTGGAGGAGGCGGGTTTATCATATGTTGGGTAGCTATTTCGAGAACAGAACCTTGAAAAGGGCGATCTCCAGTTAGCCATTCATACACAACAATGCCGAGTGAATATTGATCGCTTGCAAAGCGTGGCTTACCCTGGAATTGCTCAGGCGCCATGTATGGTATTGTACCAGCCATTTCTTTTGTACTTTGGGAAATGGAACTTTGAGCAATTTGTACAAATCCAAAATCGCTGAGCAGTACCTCGTTGTGGCCTCCCAGTAACATATTCTCTGGTTTGATATCCCGATGAATAAATTTTTGATTGTGCGCAAACTGCAATGCGCCAGCTATCTGTGTTACATAGGAAACAATGGTTGCAAGCGATAAAACCGATCCTTTAGGGTGGCGTTGTCGTAAAGTGCCATTAGGAGCATAGACCATGACAAAAAAAGGAGTATGATCTTCAATACCGAAGTCAAGTACGCGCACAATATGTGGATGTTCCAGACGCGCGATGGTACGTGCCTCGTTGCGGAACTTCTCCACATCGCTACTTGTTAATTCGGTATGAAGTAATTTTATTGCCGCCGGGGTTTTCAAATGAACATGTATTCCTAGATACACATCGGAAAAAGCGCCACGTCCAAGATGGCGTACCAGTCGATAATTTCCAAATTGCTGTGCTATTTGATTAGTCATAATAGTGCTCCAACTAGCGGAACTTCTGGTGAATCTTTCATTACGTTTACGCAGTGGAATATGCTTTTTAGGGATACACTTTCTTTTGTCCTACTATCCTGGGAGAAGATCACCCATGCTTGTTCATACGTCCAGGCTCAGCGCGTATACTGTGTATCTGATATATTCAGGCGTCACATCGCTTTCCTTTTCCCTGATCTTTACGGTCAACCTGGTCTATCAAGTAGAGGTAGCACGACTTAATCCATTGCAACTTGTACTGGTAGGCACAGTATTGGAATGTGTTGCATTTGGCTGCCAGGTACCGACAGGATTGCTTGCTGATATTTATAGCCGTCGCTCAGCAGTCATTCTCGGTATTCTAGTGTTTGGTTTGGCATTTGTAATTGAAGGTTCGTTTCCTCGATTTGATATCATCTTAGCCTCGCAAATATTGTTCGGCGTAGGAGCTACGCTGTCGGATGGAGCAGAACAGGCCTGGATTACGGATGAAGTAGGGGAAGAGAGAATAGGTCATGTTTTTCTACGTAGTACGCAAGTAGGATTGCTTGCTGGAATACTTGGAGCTGTTCTGAGTGTTTGGCTTGCGGGCATACGTATCAATCTACCGATTGTGATTGGAGGTGTTTTATCTATTGGAGTTGCAGGTTTTTTACTTCTTTTCATGCCGGAGAACAACTTTCACCCAATATCTAAAGTGGAACGCAAAACATGGCGCGATATGGGAAATACCTTCCGCAATGGAATGCGAGTAGTGCGCGGTAGTTCTTTTTTAGTCACTATTCTCATTATTGCGCTGTTCTATGGGCTGTATAGTGAGGGATATGACCGTCTCTGGACAGCACATTTTCTTACAAATTTTACTTTCCCCCCGTTAGGTAATCTCAAACCGATAGTCTGGTTTGGCGTTATCTCCGTTATCGGGATGGTGCTTACGCTGGGTGCAACCGAAATTGTTAGACGCTGGGTTAATATTGCTCAACAGCGCCTACTAATACGTGCTTTGTTCGTTATTAATGCCATCGGTATAATATGTATTTTTGTCTTTGCACTGGCAGGAAACTTCTTTGTTGCTGTGATAGCGATATTGCTATTCAAGGTCTTTCGAGCATTGAACGATCCTGTTTATGCAACATGGCTAACACAAAATATTGATGCGAAGGTACGGGCAACGGTGATTTCAATGCGTGGCCAGGTAGATGCTTTTGGGCAAATCGTTGGTGGGCCTCCAGTTGGTTTTATAGGTAATGCATTCTCTATTCGGGCTGCACTCCTGGCATCTGGAGCACTTCTCTCGCCAGTACTTTTGCTTTATATGTATGCTGCACGAAAAATCAAGAAAAAGTTAACCCAAGCGTCTTAGTAGCTTGCCAGGCTTTAACCAGCTTGTTATACTCATGATACTTCCTGCATAGGAATTCATACAATTAATAAATATACAAGGAGAATTGCATTTGAAAGTTCTAGTTACAGGAGCTGCCGGTTTTTTGGGTGGGCATCTCGTCGATTTGCTATTGGAACGAGGCGATGAAGTACGGGCAATGGTGCGTCCCGTGGAAGATGTATCACACTTGCGCAAGCTAGAGGGCGTTGAAGTTGTATTGGGAGATCTGATTGATCGCGAGTCACTTAAACGAGCGGTTCAGGGCACACAGCGAGTGTACAATGTCGCAGCAAAGACCGGTCCATGGGGGTTGGAAAAAGATTATAACGCTGTCAATGTTTGGGGCGTTGCAGATTTACTATCGGCATCTATGGATGCAGGGGTTGAGCGAATTGTACACACAAGTTCGATTACAATATATGGGCATCATTTGAAAGGTATTATTTCCGAGGATCATCCTTTTCATGCAGAGGACAATCCCTATAGTCGTAGCAAGATTGCTGGCGAGAAGATGGTTGCTGACTTTGTCAAAGAACGGGGAGCACCCGTGGTAATTGTTCGACCTGCATGGATTTATGGACCACGGGATACGGCAAGTTTTGGAAGATTCGTGGCAATGGTGGAGTCTGGGAAAGGTTTTCTGGTTGGTTCTGGCAAAAATATTGTGCCTATTGTGTATGTGCGTGATGTGGCCCAAGGTTTGATCAAAGCTGGTGACGCAAGCGATGAGGCAATTGGTAAAGCTTACACTATTGCTGATGATCGGCGAGTAACACAAGCCGAATATTTGAATACGATTGCCGACTTTCTGGGAGTGACACCTGTATCGCGTAATATTCCCTATTTACCATTATTAGCTGCTGGTCGCAGTGCTGAATTAGTGTGGAAGGCGATGGGCCGCCGCAAATCTGCGCCGCCACCTGTTACTACCTACGGGGTAACACTCCTGGGCGGTAATCAAGAATTCTCCATTGAAAAAGCTCGACGTGAACTTGGCTATAATCCAGAGTACGACGTGATTCGTGGGGTATTCGAAGGGGTGAACTGGTATATACATACCAGGAAAGGTAGCATAATTGAGGAGACGGGACGGGAAATCGTGCAGGTTAAGTCATAGACTTACGGTTCGAATAGGTAAAACTACGTAGGTGATCTCAAATACCAGAATATTTGCTCCTAAAAAATACGTTGTTCTACAGATGAACTTTTACATCACTTTCCGTACACTCTGATCATGGATGATTCTGACGTCTTCCATCTGAATGAGAAGAAGTGTTCCTTACATAGAGGGATGTAAGCAAAGGAGCAAATTATGAATCCGAATATACGGATCAAAAAAGATCTGGTGGTTGGGAATCACCAGGGTTTACAGCATGATATTAAGCAATCCCTCACATTGAACCAATCAGGCGGTGAGATGACCATCACAGAACTTGCTGCATATTGTGTGGGAGAAATCAATAATTTCCGCCGGGGAGAACCTGGTAGCGAAAAGTATAGTCTTGAGCTGTTACGGCGCGCGACAATGCTGGGAGATGAGAAAGCCAGGGCGTGGATGCAGCAATGCTTGAGTGAACTAGTATTAAGTTGCTTACGTTCACATCCTAATCGAGGGACTGCTAGTGAGTCTGATAGCGAAGAAAATTATGTAGCTCAGACTTTTGAACGCTTCTGGCAAACTACAGCATTGACTCAACACATGGAATTTAACTCATTAGCTGATGCATTACAATACCTGCACGCCTGTCTGAATGGAGTAATATTAGATACGCTACGGACTTACTCACGGTTACAAAACAAATCTTTACCAGATTCCAGTGAGCCAAAGGAAATGCGAATTGAAGGCAAATTTGAGAGCAAAGATGTTTGGGAAAGCTTAAAAAAGGTAATTCCCAACAATAATGAAGTAAGGCTAGCGTACTTGCTCTTTCATTGCGGTCTTAAGCCCAAACAGATTATGCACTTCTGCCCTCAGGAGTTCAGCGACCTACACGAAATACATCGTTTGCGGAGCAACATGATGAATCGTTTAGTATAAAATGTGGGCCTTCTACATTGGCGACTTCATTAAAGTGAAAGTGAGGTCAGAGTAGGCTTCTCTGCCTCACTATTCACATTAATGAACCAGCGACTATTCTTGCTTCTCTAGTATATTCTCGTGCGTGGGAATAGCCCGACGTTTTCGTATGTGAAACCAGTTCAAAAGGTAAGCAATTGTCAACAGAACGAATAGCATGTTACGTGCCGATACGATTTGAATGAAGCCAGGAACGTAAGGCGTTTTGACGGCATCAATGATGCGAGTGTAGAAGTAGGGATAAATAATGGTGGTTAGCAGTGAGATACTTCCCCAGAAAATTAACCAGAGCCTGTTGAAAGCTCCACTATAAGCAAGCAAGGGTATGACCCAAATCAAATATTGTGGACTGAAAACTTTACCAGTGGCAATGAATATAAGTAGAAGAGAAATACATGTCTGGACTATGTCTAACTTTCCACGCCATTGTAGATAGATAGAGTAAAGATAGCCTGCGATAAAAAGAAATTCTGATATATTAGAAATGCCTCCACCAAGGGCACTGACCATGTTGACAGATCCGAAAGAGAAAACTATTTGAACAGGGAAACCGACCAGTGTACCTAGCCAAAGAAGCGTACTAGCGGTAGATTCGACCTGTAGAGGACGATTTGCAAAGTAGCTTACCTGGCTCAAAATGGCACCTTTGAAGTTGAAAATAGCGAAGAAACCAGTAATTACAAGTATTAGACTAAAGAAGAGCAAGGTATTTTTCCAATGCCAATGTCTACTGCTCTGCAACTTATGCCAGAGTTCTTTTGGTAAAGTCTTGAATGTGAAAAACTTGACTGGAGTATAGATGCTATGTTTATCTTGTTGTTCTGCTATGAAAAGCGCTGGAAGAAAAAGGATTGGATATATTTTAAATAAGAAGCCAAAGGCTAGTGCAATATACGCTAACGTCCAATGTTTGCGCTCGGCTGCAATGAGACACAGGAGTGTAAGCGCTGCTGGCACTAGGTCAAAGCGTTCCTGGGCCAGAGCCAGGACGCCTATAAATACGTAGAACACGAAGGCAAGCGCTGATCCACGTGGACCATATTGAAGAAGTAACCAGTAAATGAATGTAGAAACTAAAGCCATCAACACCGCAAAAACCAGTTGGTAATAGAGTATTGGAGCGAAGATTGGCAGCAAGAAAATAACGAGCGCGAGAGGTGGATATTCAAGCGGCAGCATGTGTAAAGGTGGCTGAACTGTCGTCGAGATATGCAAAAATGAGCATTGAGCGGCTGGAAGTAATTGTGCCCCAGTGCTTCCCATCCAATAGGTCAATGCATAGCATTGATAGCGTGCCGGGTCAGTATTTAGCCACAAAAATTGCCAGGTAGTAAAATAGAACATAAGAATGTTAACGGCGATAAGTGGCAAATAAGCAACAACTCCCTGGCTTGATAACAAAGCATCCCAGAATGTTATCAATTGCTTTTTTGTTTCAATGTTCTTCGTGACAGTCTCCTGTTTCACCGACATTCACTTATAACTCTTTTTGCTGGCCTGCGGCCCGCTAGATAAAAGGAGGCGAGGGACACCCTCGCGCTCCTGGCAAAGGGCTTTGCCCTCTGTACTCCCAATGATGAGTGGATATCAACTGTTTCAACGTTGACACTCTCGTTTACTCAATGCTAGAATCAGAAATAGTGAGCTTTTACGCCACCTGTGCATTATTTTGTTTGTAACATACACTTTGCTATACGAGTGGACAAATGAGCAAGTAACGCTCATATGTATATCCAAATAGCGTAAACAACGGAATAAATTTTTCGGAAGGACACTAACCATTGAAGAATAAAAGTCACAGTGAATCAAAGACACTTAAAGTGGGAGATATTGCCCCTGATTTTAAACTGAAGACTGCTAAAAGGGATGAATGGCATTTGGCTGACTTTCGGGGCAAAAAAAATGTTGTATTGGCTTTCATTCCTTATGCTTTTAGCAGCGTGTGTTCTACACAATTGCCTTCTTATGAGGCAGAACTTGCCCGCTTTCGGGACTTTAATACCGAGGTAGTTAGCGTGAGTATGGATAGTGGCTATTCTTTGAATGCGTGGTCTAAATCGATAAATGTAACGTTTCCATTGCTCTCGGATTTTTATCCACAGGGGCAGGTTGTAGATCAGTATGGCGTTCGTAATCGCGGAGGGTTTCCCGATCGCGCTGTTTTTGTGATCGATAAAGGTGGGGTTATTCGCTTTATTGAGGTTCTGGAAAGTCCTGGCGATTTGCCAGATAATGATGAATTGTTCGAGATGTTACAGGAATTGGCTTAAAGTTGGGGCACAGCTCTTAACCTGCGGTTAGGGGCAGCGGCCACTAACAATCCCTCTTTAAGTCAGCACTCATTATTCATGAGTGGATTTCAGTTTTTCCTCTTGACATGAGAATAACAGTATGCTATATTTATTATAGCAATTAGCTATTAATATGGAGACAAGAATTACTAGACTCATATCGAGAAAAGCGAATGAATAGCTCAACAGGTAATTTATTAACACTTCTGCTTGATCCAAATGTAATCTTCCTGTTGTTTATAGTTGCTCTCATTGGTATATTCGTAGAGGCATCGCATCCAGGATCGATCATTCCGGGGATAGTAGGAAGTATAGCTTTGATACTCTTCCTCGTTGGGGCCTGGTTTTATTCTCCAAACTGGGCTGGACTGGTATTCATGGCTTTAGCCTTCGTGTTCCTTATTCTCGATGTCAAATTAACAGCTCACGGTATTCTGACACTGGGCGCTGTAGTCTCGCTTATTGCTGGCTCTTTCCTTTTTTTCAATAGTGGTCAGCCTTCCACCGGACCACAGCTCAATCCCATTCTCGTATGTGCAATGGGTGGGCTTGTCGGCTTAGTTGGTCTATATATTGTCACTTTAATAATGCGAATCCGGCGGCGATCCGTCAAAACTGGAACGGATAGTATGATTGGGGCTACCGTCATTGCGTCGACTCCACTTCAACCCACTGGGCGTGTGGATTACAAAGGTGAAAACTGGACCGCAGTGCTTGACGATCCATCCACCGCTGTCGATCCAGGCACTGAGGTGCGGATTGTCGCAGTTGAAGGTTTGCTCGTACATGTACAACCTGTTGTTGATAGACTCTCAGAATCGACTCCTAGATACATTGAGGGGTCATAAAGGAGGAGTTCCATGGAATTAATTGTGGCGCTTGTCATCGTAGCACTAGTAGTAATAATTGTGCTAATGCTGCTTACCTCGGCTATACGTGTCGTACAGCAATACGAGCGGGGCGTGATTTTTGTGCTTGGAAAATTAACCGGCGCTAAAGGGCCTGGGATATTCCTTGTCCCGCCATTCGTAACGCGTATGACGAAGGTCGATCTACGTGTCGTCACGTTAACAGTCCCACCCCAAGAGGTGATTTCGCGCGATAATGTCACCATAAAAGTCACTGCTGTTATCTACTTCTATGTGGTAGATCCGGTTGCGGCTGTTGTGAATGTGATGAATTACATGCAGGCGACAACGCAAATTGGTCAGACGACCCTGCGTAATGTGCTTGGCCAATCGGAGCTGGATGAGTTGTTGTCCCAGCGCAACAAGATCAATCGTGAACTGCAGACTATCATTGATGAGCATACCGAGCGTTGGGGTGTGAAGGTGACAGCTGTAGAAATTAAAGATGTTGAATTGCCGGCTTCGATGCAGCGTGCCATGGCAAAACAGGCCGAGGCAGAGCGGGAAAAGCGCGCAAAGATCATTCATGCTGAGGGTGAGTGGCAGGCGTCTGCCCAACTGGCAAAGGCTGCTCAGGTGATTGGCTCACAACCCGCTACGTTACAACTGCGTTACCTGCAAACGCTGACGGAGATTGCAGTTGAGAAAAACTCAACTATCATCTTCCCACTGCCTATTGATCTCGTCGAGCCTTTGTTGGGAATTATGAGGCATTATGCAGGTGCCAGCTCGGTTAATGGGTATGAAGAGGGATCTGCTCCCTCAACCAACGGATACGAGATACCGGTTTCCTCTGAACCGCCTAAAGTAGAATAGACGTACTGCGAGTTATGATGAGATGGCTGTGTCAGACGACTTCCGACACAGCCATCTCACCATTCGTAATTTCTAATCTGTTACTCCCTGTTTGGTATGTAAATATTCAGCACAGATATTGTAGGTTTCTTCTGAAATCAAGCCTCTAGACATGTAGTGATTGAGCATTACATCGAGTTTCAAAATACTAATCAGATTATATCCTCTTCGTCTTAATCGCTCAGTTGCTCCATGTTCACGGTCCACCAGGACAATTACATCCTTTACCTTGAGCCTATTCTCTTCAAGTAACTCGGCTGTTTCCAGTACGCTACTACCTCTGGTAATCAGGTCGTCGATAATGAGTGCAGCATCACCCATGTTAAAGCGACCCTCAATTCCACGTTTGCCTGTGCCTTCTGGTCGAACACGCGCGTAGATCATGGGGATATTCGTCTCTAATGAAAAGGCAGTTGCCAAGAGTAACCCTCCGACGGGAACACCTGCGACAACAGCAAAGGGATGAGCACGCGCGCGACGTAATGATTGAGCGAGATTGATTTCCTGTTGCATAAGTTTGCTTGCAACACGCAATGCGGTTGGGTTACTGATAAGAACCTTGGGGTTAACGAATACGGGGGAGCTAACTGCTGATTCGCTGACAGTGAAATTTCCGAATTGCACTCCGCCAAGATCGAACAGTGTTTGCGCCAACCACAAATTATCCAGAGTCTGCTCTTTCGCCACCTCTCAGCATCCTTTCTCTTTTTGATAAGGCTATGTGCATACTCAGTATATCATACCTTGCTGTGTCATGAAACAGTTATTGATGGCCTTTCAATCAAACTTGCATCAGCAGGCTTCGTATGATACGCTATTGCGCGAATAATACTGTAATGAAATGTATACTGTAATGAAATGTATTGCAAATAGCCGGGTGAATATATATGCCGATAGTTAGTGTCATGCAGGTTGGGAAGTCGTTTGGAGCCGAGCGCATCTTCGCAGGTGTGAGCTTTCAAATAAACGAACAGGATCGCATTGGCCTCATTGGTCCAAATGGCGCTGGAAAGTCAACTTTACTTAATATACTGGCAGCTCGAGAAGAAGCTGATGAAGGTACAATTGCAGTCGCACGTAATACGCGTATTGGCTACTTGACTCAGATCACAGATTTTCAGCCAGAAAATTCACTACGAGAGGAAATGCTGACTGTTTTTTCGCAAGTCCGTGATTGGGAGCAAGAACTTGCCGAGATTGCACTTGAGCTGGCCACTCCAGCTGCACAAAATGACACTGTTTTACATGAACGATTGTTAAACAGGTATGATGAATTACAGACTAGCTTCGAACATATGGGTGGATATACCTATGAAAATAGAATTGATCAGGTATTAGATGGTCTGGGTTTCACACGCGAACAACAAGAAGCGCCAGTTATGTATTTAAGCGGCGGGCAACAAACAAGGGCTTCTTTAGCTAAGTTACTCTTGCAGGAGCCAGATTTGTTGCTTCTGGATGAACCAACGAATCACCTTGACCTGGCATCGCTTGAATGGCTGGAAACGTATCTGCTGAGTTGGAAAGGTGCTATGGTTATAGTAGCCCATGACCGTTACTTCCTGGATAAAGTAGCAGCACGAATTATTGAACTGGCCTTTGGACGTATTGAGGAGTACCCAGGGAACTACACAAAATATCTCCATTTGCGAGAGGAGCGAATGGAGCGTCGTACGCGCGAATATGAGGCACAGCAGGCTCATATTGCTCATACCGAGGAGTTTATTCGACGTTACAAGGCAGGCCAGAGGAGCCGCGAGGCACGGGGTCGACAAAAGCTGCTTGATCGATTGGAGCGCGTTGAACGTCCATTGGATTTTCCTGAAATGCAATTTGAATTTAATGCTCTTATCGAGAGTGGTCATGTTGTAATTTCAACGCAAAAGTTAGTTATAGGTTATCCTTCTAAAGAACATCGACATGAACCGACTGTGCTTGTTCGTGTTTCTGACCTGGAACTCATGCGTGGGGATCGAGTTGGCTTGCTAGGACCCAACGGTGCTGGTAAAACTACTCTGATACGCACGATTATTGGAAAGATAGCTCCAATCAGTGGGCAAGTTGCTATTGGCCACAATGTACGCATTGGATATTACTCACAATCACACAGCGGCTTGAATCCAGAAAGAACTATTGTTGACGAGATACGTCAAATGAGTACTTTGAGCGAAGATGCTGCTCGTAGTTTTCTAGCTCGTTTTCTCTTTACGGGTGATGATGTTTTTAAGCCTATTGACGCACTCAGTGGTGGCGAGCGAAGTCGTGTGGCGCTGGCAAAGCTGACGCTACAAGGATCGAATGTTTTAGTCCTGGATGAACCAACGAATCACCTCGACTTACAATCACGTCAGTTTCTCGAAGAGATACTGGGTGAATTTGAGGGTACACTACTCTTTGTCTCACATGATCGCTACTTCGTCGATAGACTGGCAACCAAAGTATGGGTTATCGAAGATGGAGTGCTTATCCCTTACATGGGTAACTACTCCGAGTATCGTACTCAAAAACGACCAATCGTGCTTGAGATTCCCTCTCCTCCTAAGATAAGTAGGGATACGCGTGAATCAAAAATAATTCGTTCTGCTGGTTCTTCCTCCAGATCGGGGGGCAAGAAAAGCGCAAAAATTAAAGTTCGCACTATTGAAGATGTAGAACGCGACATTGAGAAAGCTGAAGCACATGTGAGCACAATTGAAGAAGAATTGGCAGAAGCTGCTCGCAATGCTGATGTTGCACAATTGACGCAACTTTCTGCTGATTACGATCAGGCCAGGGTGAAGGTGGAGGAGTTGCTTTTAGAGTGGGAACAGCTCTCCAAAGCAGTGTAGGGGGAAATGAATCGCTCCTGATTATCAACAACACAAACATGACAGTCAGAAGGGCACCCGCAAAGGGATGCCCTTACTATATACGAATGCCCCTGTTAAGCTATGAGAGAGGGTAGAACAACATCAAGGATCATCAGGTAAGAGGCGGAAGTTTGGCACTCTTCAACCAGGAACGTCTTTCGCCAGCAAAGTCCTTTATGGTCGCCCGCAGGGTGTTGCCTGAACATGTGGATCGGTGATGTACGGCTTGCACATCCCCACCCCGCGGGCGACCATAAAGGCCCACCCAAACGCTCCTCACCGCCCTCGCCCCTACGGATGATGATGAGCTTTTCGTGGGGTGATGCGTATTTGGGCCGATAATGGAGTTTCACAAAATAAGACGGATTTTGAAACTGCATAATCGACACCTATGGGAGTCTGGGGTATTGTGATCATCAGCAATATCGGCCCCTATAGAGATCTCGCGCTCCTAATGGGCGTATCTGATTTGACATTATGTGCGTTTTCGTCGAGTGCCTTTGATGATTCCACTGAGCAGACCTCCAAAGGCCAATATTAAAGGTAGAGCAGCGGCTGCAACTAGCCAGAAGCCGAGGAAAAGTACGGGTACGATAAGTGGAGGAAATGCGATTACTTTGTTCATTAACGTGTGATAACCAAATCTGTATAATGCTCCCAATATACCCAGCGCAAGCAGGCTGGTTGCGAATGTGATCAGGAAACGTTTTATGCCATAGAGATAAGCTCCTCGTACGGCGTTAACGCATAAAATCGCTAATGCAAAACTTTCTAAGGTAAAAGCAATGATGATGGGTAATTGTGGCCTGATAATGAGAAGCGAGGCACCAATTATGCCCACGAATAAAGCAAAAATCTGAATAACAGCTCCGAAAAGAAAAGATTTGACTCCACCCTGATGATTACCACAGATAGATGCTGACCGGGATATTGCGTCCTGTTCAACAAGTGAATTTATTGCCAGGTTTGAAAGAATCGCGTCTCTCATAGCTAAGGCTTCGGGATTGTTTGGATTAAGAGCGATTGAGCGTTCAATTGCAGAGGAAGCTTCATGAAGGCGACCCATATTTGCCAATAGCGTAGAACACAAACTCCAACCAAGTGGATTAGCGGGATCTAACTGTACTACTTGATTTGCGACAGGCAAAGCATCTTGAAAATAGCCACTTGTTCCCAAAAGCTGTGCTTTAAGAATGAGTGCATCGATAAAGTCAGGAGCAATCTGGAGAACACTTTCGATAGTATTGAGAGCTGTAGGGATATTTTGCATTTGAGCGTATTGTCGTGCTTGATTTAACAGCTTGACACATTGATTTCTGCGATTCTGCTCTAGAATCTCAATTGAACTTTGTGCTGAAGTAGAAGGCGACATCTGTGCGCTTGCAGTGCTTATTGAGGATTGTGAAAGATACTCTGCAGCCTGGTTACTCATTGGAGAACATTCCGCAGGCGAATTTAGATACGAAGCAGATATGTTTTCATGTCTATACGTAAAAGATGTCATATCACCTACGAGTACAATGGGCCGATGTTCCTGCCCGAACACTTGTGGTTGATGCTGTTCGTCCAGTGAACTCAATAGAAATGCATGCAAGTTTTGAAGGGTAGCATTTCCTGAGACTGGATCAGTCGCTGGGCCGCTAAGACCTATTATCATATTGTAGAGCAGTTTCCCAATGTTTTTTTCGCCAACTTCTGAAGCGTACTCATTACCTCTGCACGAACAATAAAGCAAACGACCCTGCGTTTGTTTCAATGCATTTTGTAACACGAAGCCGAGCAATGGCTTGAAATCGAATTGTGAAGTCTTGCGTTTGTTCCAATTGGAGCCAGTTTGGAAGCAATCAACTACAAGCACTATTTGAGCCGCAGGACTGCGTAGCAATGTTTCGTTGAAAAGTGAATAAAGAGATAGAGCTGTGACAGGTTGCGCTACAAGTGTATTTGTAAAAGCTAGACATCCTTCTCCACTTGTTTCATTTATAAAGGCATGCCCTGCGAAGTAGATAAAAACAAGGTCATCCTGGTCTGCCACACTCAAACATGATTGGCTGATCAAGGTTTCTGTGAGTTTAATGGTAGCCTGTTCTCCCAACAAGAGCTGTACATCTGAAGGATTCCAATTGCCTCCGCGGCTATTAACCAGCCATTGCGCGAGCGCTCTAGCGTCATTTTCCGCGAACTGCAAAGGTTGAAAGGCTGTATCTTGATAATTATTGATGCCTATGATTAATCCCAGGCGTTTCCCCAAGTTGTATCTCCATGACAAGGTGAATGGTATTATGGTTGTACTGCAATTTACTCGCCGCCGCAGGCGGCGAGTAGGGGGGATGTGAGCGGGGACACCCCGCGCCCCGTCAGGGACTCTGTCCCCTGCACCCCTTAAGTCTGCGCTTATGGGGGACATCCCACACACTGGCAAAGGACTGCGTCCTCTGCACTCCTGCTTATTTTACGCCATTCGTTATAAAACAAAGAAGCAACAGGTACTTTTGGAGAGTGATTGTCCCTGCAAAGGGTGAAAGGTTGCTTTGTGATATACTCTATAAACGTTTTTTCTATGAACTTATACGTGTAATTAGAGGGACCTTCTGCGAATGTCTCGGATTATTGGTATTACTGGAAATATTGCCTGTGGCAAAACTGCTGTTGGACATATGTTGTTAGATATGGGTGCTGAGCGCTATATTGACGCGGACGCAGTCGTTCACAAGCTCTATCAGAGTGGCCAGGCTATTGCTGTCAAAGTTGCTGAAGCCTTTGGCCCTGAAGTAGTAGCTGCAAATGGTGACATTGATCGTAAAGCATTAGGAGCAATCGTTTTTGGGGATTCTATAGCGATGCGTCATCTCGAAGAGATTGTGCATCCGGCAGTCAGCCAGGCTCTGGCGCGTGAATTAGCTAGCGTAAGTCCCACAGGTATAGTGATTATTGATGCTGTAAAACTTTTGGAAGGCGGTTCTGGTAAGTTTTGCCAGAGTAAATGGATGATTATATGTCCTCAAGAACTTGAGTATAAACGTCTAGTCGCAAGAAACAATCTCAACCCTGAAGAAGCATGGGCACGAATAAAAGCTCAAACTTCGGTAGATGAAAGACTGCCGCTGGTTGATGAGATAATTGACAATAGTGGCTCTATAGATGACACTCGTAGACAAGTTACAGCGGCTTACGAACGTTTTTGCAAGCAATTTCCAGCGTAGTCAAGAGGAATCATGCATTTCACTTTATTTATCCGTCGACTTGTATTTGGATTATTGCTTGTCTTTACATTACTGGCGGGTTGGCTCTTGCATGGAATGATATTAGCACCGGATAAATCTGCTACAGAGAGTTCGCCTGACGTGAATTCTCAGCTCGGATCAGGAAATGTACCGATCTCATCACAATTGGGGACTTCAACGCGCAATAATCCAGTAGAGGATTTTGCATTCAATTCTCTAATATCTGATCAGATCAAATCAACAGCAGGATTACATCCTGGTCGTGGGCCAGCAATTCCGGCGGCCGAGGATGTGACTGCATTGCCAGTGAAAGATGTAAAGTTTTATAACTGGCGGGGTGAGCTTCTATCAGGGTGGTTGGCGCTAAACACACCGGAAGCACCTGTAATCATATTGTCACATGGGACTCCTGGAAATCGTATGTCAATGTTACAAAGAGCGGCCTTTCTTTATAAACATGGTTACAACGTATTGCTGTTTGATTTTCAGAGTTATGGATTAAGTCAGGGAGTGATGTCAACACTGGGAATGATGGAGTCTGAAGATATTCTGGCTGCAATTTCATTTCTGCATGGGTTACCGGACATTATGTACAGTAAAATTGGTGTCCTGGGGTTATCGATGGGAGCAACAGCAGCTGTGCTGGCTGCATCTCGTTCAAGTGATATTCTAGCTCTGGTCGCTGAAAGTTGTCCTGTTGATGCGACGCGAGTTCCAGGCGATGTTCCCGATGAAGCGTCACGCGAGGCAGACCAACAGTTGGTGGAAGATGTATATGGTGTCGATATTACGCAGGCACGTCCGATAGATTATGTACATAAACTAGCAGGACGTACCGCTATTTTTTTTATCAATGGTGATGCTGACAATATTACGCCTTTAGCAGGGATGCAGGCACTTTACCAGGCTGCCAGCAATCCAAAGCAGTATTGGGTTGTGCCAAATGCTGGTCATGCGCAATCATTCACAATTGATCCTGATGGATATATGCAGCGTGTTGATGCATTCTTCGACACTTATTTACGCTGATTCTCTCAACTGTTGGACCTGCCATATTTTCACGATTCCATCTTTCCTGCCGGAGGCAATCGGGTTGCCAGTGGGAGACCAGGCTATGGTAGAAACTACATCGGTATGCCCACTATAGATGAGAAGGAGCTTTTCAGTGTTGACTTCCCAGACATGTATTCTCCAGTCAGAGTCCCCGGAGGCGATGCGGGTTCCATCAGGAGACCAGGCCACGATGAGCACAGAATCTAAATGATCTGCATACTTCGCAACGGGGCGATCAAGGTAGATGTAATGGTAATGGTGATGGACAGTGGGGGTGATATGATAATCCGTTTTGTCAGAAAGAGAGGAAGGGTTGCTAACAGTTGCCAAAATTCTGTAACTATTGTATACCATTCTTATCTTTTTTCAACCCTTCGATATTCAGGT
>DATMNR010000392.1:0-12474 GCA_035568795.1 Ktedonobacteraceae bacterium | reverse complement strand
AGCCAGGGGATGAAAGAAAACGTTCAGGATTTCCCTTGCGGGAGCCGCTTTTGACCAGAGCGGCAACTGGTTCCCGTTAAGGCAGGCTTGCGCCTGTAGCGGGGATTGCTCCCCATATTCCCTTCGCCACTGACGACAGAGAGGATGCAGATTAGGGAGGCGTCCACACCGTCTGAGGACAGGCTTTAGACCCCACTGTGTCGTTCAGTTGACTTCAAACGACCGCTTGCACGATCTTGTCCAGGCTAGTCTCGCTGTTTCCCTTGCTCGTTTCCCGTTGCCTGTTCGGTACTTCTACGCAAGCCCCTGGCTTTTAAGCAGGGGTGCTTGACTCTTAGTCCCTCGTACTAAAAGAGGCAACAGTTATGGCCTATCCAACAATCCAATACACAGGTTAGAAACTACTGCTTGCATCGGTTTCGACGAATGATTACCTGTATACCAGATATTCCGATGCCAAGCAGCGGTTATAAGACATGTGACGCACTACGAGCCAACAACTATTTCAGCAGCCCGCAATTTGGCACTACGGGCGCGGGGGTTATCTAGAACCTCCTGTTTCGTTGGTATAATCGGTTTCGGTGTCAATATGCGCAAGCTGGCTTTATGATTACATACGCATACAGGTATTCCAGGCGGGCATATACAATCCATTGCTTCACGCCTCATAAATACTTTCACCAGTCGATCCTCCAACGAATGAAAAGAGATGATTACCATTCTTCCTCCATCCCCTCCACCTGTCTTCCCTCTACGTAAAACTTCCACTATTTGAGGGAGCGCAGCTTCTAGATGCTCCAATTCGGAATTCACTGCGATTCTCAGCGCTTGAAACACTCTCGTTGCAGGATGGATCACACCAGGTTTATATGGTACCCCTGCTGAGGCTAACCGCGCTAATTGCGATGTATGAGTGATCGGACCATGCGTCCTTTCTCGTACAATTCGCCAGGCAATCTGGCGCGATCGTGTCTCTTCGCCATAACGCCAGAAGATATCTGCCAGTTCCTGTTCACTTGCGCTATTGATCAAATCAGCGGCAGTTAGCTCCTGTGATTGGTCAAGACGCATATCCAGAGGCCCATCGGCACCGAACGAAAGCCCCCGTCCTGGATCATCCATCTGATACGATGAAAATCCCAGGTCTAACAATACGCCATCTACAGAAGACACAAAACCGGCCTCGTCTACAATACGGGCCAGTTCAGCGAAGTTTCCGTGCATTAGCACCAATCGCCCATTTTGTACTGCTTCAGCAAAGCGCCCCTTTACCCGCTCGATTGCGTTTATATCGCTATCGATACCCAGCACCCTGCCATCAGGATGAGATCGTTCGAGTAGAGCCCCGGTATGTCCTCCACCACCTAAAGTTCCATCTACATACTGTCCGTTAGCTTTTGGCTGAAGAAAGTTCATTACTTCCTCCAGCATTACTGGGATATGCCCTGTTTGCATGTATGATCCAAATCGATACAAACGCTACTGCGCGTCTATAATGCGTATCACGCATCGAATGACTAATCTGTCTAAAATGGACTTCCATTACCTTCCTGCTCAAGATTCGTCTGATAGTCCAGCCAGGTTGCTCGATCCCATATCTCAATATGATCACGTACACCAGCAACAGCTACTTCACTATCCAACCTTGCAAAAGTACGCAATCTACTTGGTATTACCAGCCGCCCCTGTCCGTCCAATTCTACCTCGCTAGCACTTGGATAAATCCGCCGCTCAAAATCTCGCAATTCCTCACTTGTTTTTCCCTCCACCAGTTCTGCCGACTTCTCTTCCCAGCGTTGCATTGTATATACTGATAAACATGCTCCCATACCTTTACTAATGACTGCGCCTTTCTCCAACTGTCCGCGGAATCGAGCAGGCACTGCCATCCGTCCTTTTGCATCGATTGTATGATCGAATTGACCGAGAAACATATTTACTGGACCTTCAACTAAAGAACCCGCCGACCTGTACCCTTTGCTTTAATGTGTGTTCCAGAACGTTCACACATATTCTGTACCACTGTCTTCGCGTAGCATCCTACCCCATTTACAGGTCACTTTCTCCACTTTGAGAGAAACCTCACCACTATTCCCCACTTCTCCCCACCTGGATTATAACATTATTTTCTGCTTCCAGAGAAGGGTGTTATCCACCAATTTTCAACAATTACGTGGATAACTTGTGGATAACACCTGATTAAGGGGCTTAAATAGATATGAAAAAGAACGAGGTCGAGCTTAAATTGAGATATGACTGCTTCACTGCTTGCTTGATGTGACAAATTATGTAGTATCAACGTTTTAATAGTACAGAAGCCTGCTGAAGAACGATTTGCCAGGATTTGGCGAAAAGTTGTTTGACGGTTTTTGAGAAGCATATTTATTACTGGGGTTTGGACAAAAGTATTGTGTGGCTGGTAAGTAGAGTGAGCATATGAGTCAGTGTTTGCGTTGTAGCAAGCTTTGTGAACCCACTGCTGTATTTTGTGAGGAATGTCGGTCACTGTTACGATATCAACTCCGACAGAGGCCTTTTTTGCATGCTTCTCAACAGGGAACTTCTTCCACAAGCGACGACCCTCCAACCTTATCTGAGCATTTGAGTGTTCAAGGTGACCCACTGGAACGTATCACCAGCCCTTTACCAAGCAATAGAGTTCAGGATTTAGCACAACCTCAGGGATTAACGGTTCAGCCTGACCTTGTTGAGCAAGCCGTTACAAAGCTTAATGAAGCAGCACACCTTATCGAGCAAGAGGAAGATCAGAGTAAGAATGATCGTAAACCTCGCCTTTATTCTCGTGCTTCACGTCTCTCACCGATCGTTGATATTTCAGCCGATATTCGCAGAGAGAGTACCCCTTTACCAAAAATTTCAAGTACAGAAGATAAGAATGGAAACTCTTCTTCTCTTGTAGACTCAAATTCCGTTTTGCCTGATTACTGGCCCTGGCTAGATGAAGATACCGAAGATAAAGAGAGTGATATATGGGCCAATCGTACAGACCCTCTTATATCTCGCCGTATTCCCACTAGCTCCGAATCAGCGCGAATCGAAGAAGAGGATATTCGTCGTGCTCAGGTAGATGGAATATCAACAGCGCAATTTCCCATTCCATTTATCAAACTTCATTCTTCTCGTTTGCGTATCACCTTTATTGCCCTTGCGATTTTTGCGATTTTTGCGCTCTTAGTCGATGGTATTTTACTCAATTTTGCCTTTAATCATCCACACCATAGTGGACCAAACGAATATCCAACTCTGGCACTCTCCACCAATGCTGCCTCGCCTGGTAGCACGGTACATGTGACACTAAACAATTTTTCGTCCTCGGCGCGTGTGGTCCTGACCCATGATATCCAGGAACCTATTGAGATCAATGGCAGTTCTTCAATCACAACCAATGATCTAGGTAGCGCCTCTTTTCCGTTGGTCATCGACGCAGATTGGGGACCAGGATTCCATTTGATCGTAGCTGAAGATGTCAAATTGCGCTCGACTGCCAGCGCAAACTTGCAAATTACCGGTGAGGGTATCACGCAACCAGCTCACCTGTTAATCGACACTTCTCCACTCGCTATGGGGAAAGATTTCGTTGGCACGAATACGATTCGCCCATTCACGTTAGCCAAAAGTGGCGGTGGCTCGATCAGTTGGTCCGCAAACAGCGACGCGCCATGGCTGCTAGTCGCACCCAGTCAGGGTATCTTTAGCCAACAGGAAGTCATCTCGGTAGCGGTGCAGCGCCTCGGGCTAAAGCCAGGTGACTACCATGGGAGTCTCACCATCTCGTCGAATGTCAGTCCCCCTCAACATATCGAGGTTGAGATGAGCGTGCAGCCATTGCCTGCTAACGCTGGGCCTGTTCTGGCTGTCACACCAGCGCTGCTCTCTTTTACCGCAAGCGATGGCCAGTCGACTATCCCTTCACAAACGCTGGCTGTGAGCAATCCTGGTGCGCAAGCACTGAACTGGTCACTGACTCCTGTGCAAGGGCTGAGCTGCCCCTGGTTGAATGTGTCACCTTCAACAGACAATGTGCTACCTGGAACCACCCGATCACTGCTGGTCAATGTACAGAGCCAGTGCTTGCTTCCAGGTGCATATACCGCCACGCTCACATTTACCGCCAATGGCGCCATCGATACCTCGCAGGAGGTCTCTGTCTCGATGGTGGTGCAGCCACGTTGTGGCCTGGTCACCAGTACTGGGTTTCTGGCTTTTACCGTGGTCGCGGGACAGACTACTCTGGCCAATCAGTCCTTCAGCTTGAATGCAACCGCCAGTTGTGCTGGAGCTTCGACTCCCTGGAGTTATTCACGCACAGCATCATGGATCTCTATCACTCCAGGCAGTGGACAGTTAAAAGGAACGAACAGTTCAGTAGTGACAGCCAGTGTGAACGCGGGGGGGTTAGCGCCATCAAAGAACCCGTATTATGCCGATCTCTCCTTTGTCTTCGGACAGAGTTCGCTCACCGTCCTGGCACAGTTGACCGTTCAGCCCGCGCCACCAATGGCACCGATTATGAGCGCGTCCCCATTGAGCCTGAATTTTAGTAATATCCAGGGGCAACCCGACCCCACAGGTCAGGTGGTCACTATCACCAATAATGGACGAAGCCCCCTGAGCTGGCATGTGACGGCTACCCCTTTACCTTCATTCGTCTGGCTCGGCGCCTCACCAGCGGGCAACACGATTGCTCCTGGGCAATCTGGACAGGTGACCGTCCATGTGTACACGGCGCAACTGACCCCTGGCAACTATGTGGGACAAATCACGCTCAACGGTATGGATGCAAAAGGAAAAGCTGCGCCGGGAAGCCCGCAGACGATTGTGGTCAACCTGGTCATACAACCTCCCTGCACACTCTCGCCGCCCTCTTCAAGCGCTCTCTCCTTCAGTGCGGTGCAAAGTGCATCTGTCAACCCGGGTCCTCAGACTGTCCTTTTCACAGGCTCAGGTAGTTGTGTGTGGCCACTTTCATGGAAAACCTCGGTTGCACCCTCTGCAAGTTGGTTAAACCTGACATCAGCTAGTACCACCATCACAGGCGCCGGGCAATCAGGGAGTCTCCAAGTCACACCAAATATTTCTGGTCTTGTGGCACACACCTATAGCACGACCGTGACCATTACTGCCAGTGACGCAAATGGTGTCACGGTACAGGGAAGCACGCAAACCTTCACGGTGACGCTCACCGTTTTACTACCCTGTCTGCTCTCGACACCTACCCCAGCCACACTAGGCTTCACGCTTGCACAGGGGCAGACAAGCTCGAGTGCGCTGCCAGTAGGGTTGAGCGAGAGCGGCACCTGTGCGCGTCCCGTTGCCTGGCAAGGCTCGCCGAGCAGTTCCTGGCTTGCACTGACAAAGACCTCGGGCACAGATAATGGCGCTGGCATTTCATTCGGGGTCAAGGCGTCTGCGGTGAACGTCACTCCAGGCACGTATACTGGCACCATCACTATTGCGGCGACTGATAGCAACGGCTCGACGGTGGGAAGCGCGCAATCCGTGACAGTCACCCTCACGGTGACGGGTTCCAGCATCAGTGGAACCGTGCTGGCCTGCGCAGTTCTGAACTGCGCCACACCGCAGGCGCTTGCAGGTGCCACGGTGACTGTCACAAACGGCAATGCTACAGTTGCTACTATGACTGCCGATCCTTCTGGTAACTACAGCTTCTCTAACATACCATTGGGCACGTATACGATCACGGCTAAAGGCTATGATGCCCTAAATACGCACTTCACTGGATCCATCATACTCACCCTGATAGGCAATTCTTCCGGGCAAGTCATAAATGTCCTCCCCGGATAATTGATTCATTTTTGTAAAAACTTCAAGAAACTAGTAATATCCTCTTGCAAACTATCTGAAGATGTGTATTAATGTATCAGCATGTATCAGTTTAACAGCGGATGCTTTATCTATTTTATAAGCTGAGCCATATCTTTGGATATTGGAGCAGATTCGATGACACTTTGAACGATGTTTCAGTAAAGCTGAGGAGTTTGAATGGATACCAAGCGCTGCTTGCGATGCCATAAGTTATTACGAGCCGATGCCCATAGATGCAGTCTTTGTGGATATGTCTTCTTACAAACGCCTGAAAGACGCAGTAGTAAAGCTACAAATGGATCTCGCCGCTCAGCAACAGCTTCGTTTCCCTCGAATCCTCCCGCCTCACCACATCGTGCAGGGCATTACTCAGGTTTACATCCTGAAGACCAACCTTACCAGTCGAGTTTCATGCCGATTCTGCGTCCTTCAGCTATTACTCGTCGCTTAGTTGAGCAAGAGTCAGAGGAGGCGTTGGAGCCAATAGCAGTTTCTTCAGCACGCCCTCAACAGCTACATGAAGCGGAACACGAACAAACTCCGAAACGCTACGTGGCTTCTCCTATTCCAACACTTTCACCAATGCCGCAACGCTCCACAAGTGTTCTATCCCCAATGCATACTCCCTTGCCCCTAGTTGAGGTTGAGTCGCCTCAGTTAATACCAGAACCAACTTTACATGAGCAAATAACTGCGCCATTACCCATACAGGCACACCTGACAGGTAAACCCCAACCCCGAGGTCGTATTACACGAGTTTTATTCATTGCTGCAATACTTTCGTTTCTCGTGGCATCAAGTATCTTAATGTATCTAGTAGTCTTTGCAGGTACAGGAAAACCGTTGCATCCATCTGCAAATGTTGCTCATCCTGGCAACCAGCAAGGACAACTTACTGTGCCGCAATTACAGTTATCCGCTTCGCACATTAATTTCGGTGCGGTTAATACACAATATACACTAACCCTGACGAATGCCGGAGTTCAACAAGTCAACTGGCTGGCCGGGGTTGATAGCACATGGCTGAGTATTTCACCGCCCTTTGGTACAATTACAAAACAAGAGACAGCTACCATAACGGTAAATCGAAGCAATCTTGCTGCACAGGCATATACTGGTTATATTAATTTCTTCCAGCAAGGAACGAAAAGTTATACGCAGCTGAAGATCACGATGAGTGTAACTACCGTGCCTACTACAGTGACCGCCAGCCCTTCACCCATTCCGACAGTTGATCCTTCACCCTTACCAGCTATGGCTATCTCAACAAATGTACTGACATTCAATGCTATCCAGGGCAAAAATCCGGCACAGCAGCCATTCACCCTGTCCAATCCAAGTACCGCGCCACTTCATTGGGCAATTACAGATAATGCAAACCCATCGACTTTACTTTCGATATCACCGATGAGCGGAACCGTTGCGCCTGGAAGTAGTGTTCAAATCACCGTCAAACCAAATGTCGGTTCATCAAAAGCTGGTGTAATCAATGCAATTCTTACCATTCAGGATACCGATCCAGGAACTGCAGTGAAGAGCCAGCAGGTGGCAGTGAAGATTACTATCAGCAACCAGGCTTTGATCAATGTTTCCACTACAAACATAGTATGCAACCTGAGTAGCACTACAACCAGCTACACTCAGCAACTCCAAATCACCAATTCTGGATCCGCCACACTCAATTGGGCATTGTCTCAACCATTACCCGCTTGGATCTCTGTCGATAATCTAAGTGGTACACTCCCCCCAGGGTACATTGCGTTTCTCAACGTAGCCTGTAATAACACAGGTTTGCAAGTAGGCCTCCCTACGTCATATACGCTGGTAGTGAGCGATACAGACGCTCATACGCCAGTTATACCTCAGGATATACAGGTAAAAGTCACTGTAACGTAGAAGTTGACGCTCATTATCCCCTGTGCTACACTCGTAACATGTAGAGGCGAGCTTCATGTAACCTATCCTATTTTCTCAAGCCTCTACGATGAAAGTTTTGATTTCGGAGGATAGAGCAGTGCCTACTATTACATTTGTGCGTGAGAATAAGCAGGTGGAAGTCCCTGAAGGTGATCATGTCCGCTATCCGGCGCTTGAGAACGAAGTTCCAGTCTACTGTGGTTTGTGGAAATATGCGAACTGTCATGGCAATGGCCTGTGTGGAACTGATCGCGTGGCGATCTCTCCTTCAACGAACACCAATGCACTGACATTTCAAGAAAAATTTTGGTTACGCAAGGATCTCATAAAGAATCCAAATATGCGCCTTGCATGCCAGGTTCAGGTTTTCGGTGATGTAAGCGTCGATACTCAATGTAATTAAACCAGCAAAAGCGACGCGTCTACGGCTGGCCTGGCTCAACAACGAAGAAGAGCGTAATGGCGATTTGGCCATTCCAGTACAATTCAACCTTCCCCTCCGCAGGCTGTAAATATTGCATTGGGAAATAGCCGCTTGATGCATCTTTAATGAGTGTAGATGTTGATATCTGGAAGTAATTGTTGTTGGTATACCACCTGGCAGTCACCATACCAGGCAACTTGGGATGAACACTGTAGGTCAGGAAAATAGTATCACCTACTTTGAACTGATTAGTCGGAACCTGCGGTTGGGCAGTCGTTTGATCAATTTTCGCTGCCGTTGCAGCCGAATTAATGATCTGAGAAGCTGGCCCGAAAGTCGGCAATACTTGAGGAATGGGTAATGTTGTGGACTGTGCTGTTTTAATATTGTCTGGTTTGGCGTCTCCGTATACCTGGTGTAAGAAAGCAAGCTTGCCAGTTGCTTTGGCATAGAAACCAGCTCCTGTACAGAGCAGGATACCAACGATAATCACGCTAATCAACCCGCTGATTGCGCGATAGGGAGGAATAATAGCGCGAGGTTTGGTATACATCGCGGGAACATGAATTGGCCCCTCCTCGCCTGTGACAGCAGGCACCATCGATGCATTTTCAATTCCATTATGGATGATAGGTAGATTTGAGGAAGTCACCTTTGGTACCTGCTGAGGCAATCCAATTCCACCCTGATATTGCACCGGTAGCATCGAAGGGTACTGTTGTTGTGTCGGCCCGAGTATCGGTTGTGGCGCCATGACTTGACCCCACAAAGCATTATCGTTCACTCCAGGGTGGAATGAACCTTGTGTCATCTGGTTGCCCCATCCATTGCTAGAGGCAGGTGTAATTGGGCCTCCCCATGAAGCCGCCGGGGGTGATATCTGATTTTGCCCACCAACTTCCTGTACCAATGGTGAAGGCGCCTTGCATTGTGGACAAGGCGCATTATTGGCTGGTCTGAAGGCGTTGCAAAAGGGGCAAAGCATATAATCCATTCCTTTTCGCAGAATCTGAACGACTTCGCGATGATACGTACTATTCTGGTCGATGATTCTTTACTCAATAATTCACAGTAACATCAGTGCCTTAGCGGGTCAAGACTTGACACAAATCTTAGGGTAAAATGGCTATCTCATCTTAATTAAACGTATTTCAAAACATGTCTTGAGCCAGTGATACCTTCTACATCTATTTTCCATCTCTGATATAAGAGCAAAACCTTGTATCACTCAAGATGCGCATGTTACTATAAGAGGTAAGTAGACATTTCTGGAGCCCCTTGAAATACAGATTGAAATACAGATTCGATCCGATGACTATACCAGAAACACAAGAACAATGGTACAACAGACAGGCAATTGAGCAACTAGCACAGCATATTCCCTTCGAAATGGACACTGCCAGTAAGGCAGAGCAAATAGAAATGCTGCGTGGACTCGTCATTCGTCATGGTCGTGAGATGGATCCGTCATTATTTGGCTTCGAGGCCCGTAGCGAACTTATACGCCTGGGCTTATGGGACCGCATTGGCCCACAACAGTAGAAGAGTTTTGTGCTAATATAGTTGGAGATGTATGCCGTTCAATGTATGTTAGTCTATTTGCATAAGGGGGGCAAGGATGCTCAAAGGTACACTGATGTATCTGGCTCATAATGATACCATGCGTAACTTCGTTATACACAACCGGGCTACGCGGGCAGTTTCTCGTCGCTTTGTAGCTGGTGAAGTAGTAGACGATGCTATTGAAGCTACACGTGCACTCAACCAGGTGAAGATGCACGTTTCGCTCGATCATCTTGGCGAAAACGTTACAGTTGCAAAAGAAGCCATGTCAGCAGCCCAGGATTATATCGCTATTCTTGATCGTATAAATCAAGCAGGTGTAGATGCCAATATCTCAGTCAAGCTCACCGCACTTGGGTTAGATATCTCCCAGGAGTTATGCGAACAGAACGTCTGTCGTATTCTGGAGCACGCGCAGCAATATCCCATTTTCGTGCGTATTGATATGGAAGCATCTGCGTACACAGAACGGACCGTGGATATCACATTGCGCATGCATAAACAGTATGAACACGTGGGTACAGTAATCCAATCATGCATGCATAGTAGTAAGAAACACATCGAGCAACTGAACGCACAGGGGGTGCGCGTGCGCCTTGTAAAAGGAGCCTATAAAGAGCCTAAGGCGGTTGCTTTTCAACAAAAGAGCGAAGTTGATCATAATTATATTCGGCTCATGACAACCCTACTCCAACGTGGCAACTATCCTGCCATCGCAACACAAGATGAAGCCATCATCAATGCAACCTGCAAATTTGCGCGTGATAATGGTATCAGCAGATCCGCATTCGAATTTCAAATGCTCTACGGCATACGTCGTGACCTGCAGGAGAGGTTAGTAAGCCAGGGATATAACTTGCGTATCTATGTACCTTATGGTTCGCAGTGGTATCCCTATCTAATGCGTCGTATGGCGGAACGGCCTGCTAATCTGTTATTTGTTCTAAGCAATGCGATAAGAAAATGACCACATATGTTATTGCGACGGCTATAGCCGACGTGCGTTCACACCCTGATCCTACCTCCGAGTTAGTCACACAAGCTTTGATGAATACCGCCGTCGAACTGGGCGAGAACAGAGGTGAATGGACATTTGTAACCTTATCTGATTATACGGGGTGGGTTCGCAATGACGAGTTAGAAGAACCAATCGTAAAAGGATTCTGCAAAGTTGGGGAATGCTGTGGCACACCTTTACATTTTGTAGCGGTGATCAGTTCAACGCATACGCCTTTATACAGCGACACGAATACTGACTACTTACTCGGGTACGCCTATCTTTCAACCATGTTGCCATTGCTTGATATTACCGATGCAAATCGCGTTCAGGTAGCTTTGCCAGGAGAACGTACAGCCTGGCTTTCACGCGCTGCAGTCGAAATCAGCAGGCAAGAGACCATTTTACCTCGCTCTTCTATTGAAGCAATTACCAATCATGCATATAGCTTCCTAGGTGTGCCTTATTTATGGGGTGGAACAAGCTACGAGGGTATTGATTGTAGCGGCTTCGTACAGCTCTGTTATCGAACGGGAGGGTATGTCATTCCTAGAGATGCAGATCAGCAGCATGCTTTTCTTCAACAGCAGGTCGACAGAAATCTTCTTCAGGAGGGTGACTTGATATTCTTTGGCCGCCAGGAGATTACACATGTCGCTATGGCTCTAAACAACCACGAGTATATCCATTCAGAAGGTCAATTGTACAATTGTGTCACTATCAATAGTTTCGATCCTGGCGACGATCATTATGATAAAAGACTAGACGAGATCTATTGGGGTGCAAAACGTGTAATACTATAGATGAAGAGGATTCTATGCCCATTTTACCATATAAGGGCGTCGTGCCCACAATAGAAGAAAATGTTTTTATCGCTCCTGGTGCAATGGTAATAGGAGATGTCACCCTTCGCGAAGGCGCAAGTGTCTGGTATAACACGGTTATACGCGCAGATACCGCATCTATCGTCATAGGTCGTCACACGAACATCCAGGATAATTGCACACTCCATGTAGATTCCGATGCACCTCTTACCATTGGTGATGCATGTACGATTGGGCACGGGGCTATTATTCACGGTGCAACGTTAGGCGATCAGGTGTTGGTTGGAATGAAAGCAGTAGTGCTTTCACATGCACGTATAGGACCAAGAACAATTGTAGGAGCATGCGCTCTGGTTGGAGAGCATAAAGATATACCGGAGGGTGTGTTGATGCTGGGAATACCTGCCAAATATACTCGTGGACTGACTGAAGCGGAATTAGAAAATCTTGTTACAAGTGCAGAAGAGTATTACGAACGAGCGCTACAACATAAGAAGTCGATAGGTTAAAAGGATTATTTCGTGCATGTAAAGTATCTAGATATATACTAGTGGCAGTCCAAATGATAGTGACAAGAGTGAGTTACGACAGCAAGCCAGCTTTACTTAAATTGAGGGAGAGACCCACCTTCCTTGTCAAACACAACTTTCTAGTATAGAATCGTATCGAACGCGATTCAGACATGATTTCAGAAGCGAGAAGGAGATGGCCAGTTTGAATACTCATGTTGAACAACGCTTACGTAACGACCCGATTGTCTGGTTCATCACGGTACGACCCGATGGGCGTCCACATGTCGTACCCGTCTGGTTTTTCTGGGATGACGCGACATTCCCGATATTTAGCCAGCCGAACAAACAGAAGCTCCGTAACGTGCGGCAGAACCCCCATGTCATGCCTGC
>DATMNR010000391.1:0-4028 GCA_035568795.1 Ktedonobacteraceae bacterium | reverse complement strand
AACGGGTGGAAATGGCTCTCCTGTTGTGGGGTGCTCCTGGACGTATCTGGCTCCGCACGGGGGGCCATAGTATCCCCAGGACCCAAAGGAGGTGTTCTTATACCTGGCCATTCTCACAGTTCCTCCTGTGAAACAGGTTTCACAGTTGCCACTACAGTCTCGCCTGCCAATCCCTCTCCGAGGCGCGTAGTTACTGTAGAGAGGGGCTGCACTGAGGAGGCTGCTACACTCTTGGAGGATCTGTTTTTGCAGGTCGATAGCAAGTCGTTTGACGACTCCATACATAGGTGTTTCCTTTCGTATTGTAAGAACGAAACGGGTATGCTGGTTTTGTTGTGTTTGTGAGGATAGAGTCGGAGACTGGTACTGATCTCACCAATTCCCCACGTACAAAACGTTCCATGTGCACTTGCACCTCAACAACACAAGTATATCACCAAAAAATGCTCATGGTTCGCGTAAAATTGGACACGGTAATCAGGTGGAGTGAGGGAATGGAAGAGCAGGGCAATCTCTTTGGTCTCCGCTTCATAGATGTCGTATAAGGACTCTTTGAAGTGGTAAACCGTTTCAAGCCTGGGAAAGGTAATGTAGTTGACCAGATGATGGGTCATACTAAGGTGCTCATTGATGTGAGGTACAGGCTCAAACAAGGCGTGACGACACACGCAGCAGCGGTAACGTTTGCGGTTGATGATGATCCCGACATGCTTTCCTCTGATGGGGATATCCATGTAAAGTTGGGGTTGTACTTCATGCCTGTAGAGTTTTGTGTGATTGCAATGGGTACAAGAAGAGGGCGAATTGCAACACTCCACTGAATGTGAAAGTGGTGCTTATCCTTGTCAACTGTGATGATTCGGTAGTCTGTCAGTCCCAGGATAGCCAAAGGGAGTTCTCTGCTGAAAGTATTACCTCATGAATTCTTTTTCAGTCGAAAGATTCCGATAAGAGCAGAGGGACGATCACTACCACTATCTTGGGGATAATTCCACGCCCTACTCCGAGCCGAGTGAAGCTCTTGTACACATTCCACGTACTTTTACGGATAGCCACCTTTTTGAAAGCAGCTGGATACGGAGATAGTACTATTTTCTGTTTTGTTGAGGAAACTCCTCAGTGTGTTCGTTCATCATATTGATAGTGTGTCAAATAGCATTCGTAGGAAGTCTCTCTTTAGGTTGTACTCGTAAGGTAAATCTGTGCTATCTACAGTCATTCCTGTCCTATCGTTCAGTATGATGCTTCTTATTAGCGCCAGCTTCATTACCGGGGCAAGACGCGAACGTAAGCGCCATGAACACATAGGAAGAACACAGCAGCCCACTCCCTCCACCCAATTTCATGGGAATCCATTCCAGGCTCTAGCGCCACGGAATGGAAGAGGGATGTCTGTTGAGAGACCAGTACATCACACACTGTGTCGTTTGTCTCCTTCCTGGTACACACATCGTCGCACACTTGTCTCACTCGGCTTGTTGCTCATGGCGGTGCTTACGCTCTTCGTACAGAGCGGACTAGCTGATGGGGTGTTGCAGAAATTGAGCACCAGCATGAATGTGCTCAGTGATACCTTTCAAGCAACTGATGTGAGTACTGCTGCACACATGGATCAGTTGAATGCATCGCAGCAGCTTGTGCGTATCTCGCAGCTCGACCCTGCTCAATATAGCTCTTCTGAGGAGTACACTACCTGGGCATACTCTGCCTGCTCTGCCGCTTCGATAACAGAGGTCTTGAATGCGTATGGCCATCAATATCGAGTTACTGATATTTTGCACGTAGAAGCGCAGATCGGAGAAATTACGCCTGCTTTGGGATTGTTGCGGCCAGAAGGCATTGAGCACACAGCCGCACAGTTTGGCTTCAAGACGACCTGGGGGAATGCCTGGTCACTCGATCAAGTCATCGAGTCGGCAGACCACGGCAATCCAGTGATTGTCAGTTTTCCTCCAGACAGGTACGAAGGAGGCCACCTCCTGGTTGTGACTGGTGGAAATGGTACCACTGTGTATCTCGCAGACAGCTCTGCTTGGAATCGCCGCTCGCTCTCCAGGGTGCAATTTCTGCAATGGTGGGAAGGCTTTGCCGCTGTGGTGACGCCAAAGGAACGTGTATGACGGCATTGCGCCTGTACATCGCATACTACTACCACCGGTTCATCTCTCGTATGCTATCTCACTCCTCTTCAACTGTTCCCGAATCTGCTTTGCCCGATGAGTATATGCCACTTCCCTCTCGCTTTCTCCCAACTGCATACGACAAGAAGCTACCATCTTCAAGTCGTCGGCCTCAAGCTCCCGGCCGTCCTTGAGGATGAGGCGATGCCCTTCGAGAGTACTCTTTTCCATCACGTCTTCCTGCTCTTTCAGGTTGTTTCCGAACTGGTCCCCAGCCCTCGGCATCGAGTCTGGGATTGCTGTGTGCACCCTCTTTGAGGTCCGGAGCGACGAGGAACGGGGTCGTTGTTGCCTCTTCATTCACCTTCGTATCGGTGGGTAACAGTACCGAAAAATGATAGCACATACTACCATCATCCGTTTAGACGCCCGGTTGCCACGGAAGAAGCAGTATCCTCCCTACGCTTGGCAACGAGACGGCAGGGGACAACTGCTCATCCCGCTATCTCCTGCGAAGGCGCGAGCCCGGGATTCGGAGAATGCATGCGACAATTCTTTTCGCAAAATGTTAGAGCTGCCGTTCACATCCGCTTGAATGCGCCTTCCATCTTTTGCACGATATAACCCGCGTGTTTCCCGTTTTCCTGAGAATGTTGGCTTTTCATGCCGTGTGGGATCATAGGTGGGAATAGCATCCAGATCGAGAAACGAAGCTTTCGACGTGTAGCTCTCCTCACGAACAATCACCGTGATTCCAACCAGTTGGGCTTTGTACTGCAACATCTGGATGAACCGACTGTGTGGGATCTGTACGAAGGATTGATTATTGCGCCTCCCCATCTCAACTTCTTGCTTCCACTGTTTGTTTAACCCGATGACCAGGGTTCCGATCCCCTCTTCGACAAGCATGGTAATGATGCGACGGCTTGCCGTGTGCAAATACGCGTTGACGCGGCGATTACGCTTCGTCGTGATCTGGTCTAGTTTGCGAGAGGTTGTGCGGTTCTGCCTGGCAAGTTGGCTTTGCAGGTGAGCACGTTGCTGGTTGTAAAAGTGATTCAGGTCTTTCAGGGGGCGACCATTGACGAGCCTGGGCACAAAGCCAGGCTTCGAGCTAGTGATGGCGGCAAGCTGATTGACCCCAAGATCGATGGCCGCGACGAGTGTGGGATCAACTGCTGCCGGTTTTTCTGCTTTTTGGTACACCACCTCAATCACGTAGCAGGAGCCACGCGGGATAATGCGGATCTGATCCAGAGCCTCCCACTTCACTTGTGTCTCAATCTTGATGCCCAGTCCTGACGGCACCAACTTCCCCGTCTTTTTAAAAGCCCGTTTGCCAATGGCTTGGACATCGTAGATCAGAATATTCCTGCCCTTTTCCTTGGGCTTGTAGCCAGGAAGAGAGGGACGCCCGGTGAATTTTTCGGGATGCTCATGCCATGCCGCCAGCGCGTTCCTGAATGACCGCCAGTTCTTGTCAATCAGGATCAAGATGGAGTTGGAGACTTTTCTGGGGAGGGCCTGATAGCAGTCGAGATGCTTCACTCGATGGAAGACCCCCGCGTAGGAGAGGTATCTTCCCTCGTGAATATACGCCTGACGGAACTGGTACATTGCTTGATTGTACAGATTTTTCGAGGCAAAGGCCGCCGCATCGATGGCCGCATAGCGGGGATCGCTCTTGCTGATGCTGTGCTGCTCAGTTAACTGCATTGGTATTGCCTCCTTCTCTCAGACTTATTCCTCCTGCTACTCTGAAAAATGGTAAGCGCGTCGAGAGCAGATTCGCGCAGAATAAGGCGGAGATCCTCATCATGTTCCTGTCATCGTAGCTTCGTTCATGCCGAATGATAGGATGGATTTGAATGTATTCAGCAGCATTTGCTCTCAATTCTTGGAAACGGT
>DATMNR010000390.1:0-6944 GCA_035568795.1 Ktedonobacteraceae bacterium | reverse complement strand
CTCCCTTACCGTTTCCAGCATGGTCAATCGCGGCTCCTCGCTTTCCTGCTTCAACTGATAGATCAGACTATGATCGAGCAGCGATGAGACGCCAGTGAACACATTTGAGGTCTGATCCTCTCCTTCCTCGCCGCAGACCGTAGTTATTGCTTCCAGTGTGCAACCACCTGCAAAAACTGACAATCGTCGAAAGAGTCGCTGTTCATCAGCATTCAAGAGATCGTAGCTCCACTCGAGGGTATTGCGCAAGGTCTGCTGACGCTCAGGTAATGTTCTCGCGCTCTCGCCGAGTATCGAGAGGCGCTGTGAGAGACGTGCGAGCAGTGCCTGTGGTGGGAGGAGCTTGATGCGGGCGGCGGCCAGCTCTATCGCTAACGGCAATCCATCCAGGCGAATGCATATTTCTACGATGGGACGCACGTTTTCCGAAGTGAGATGGAAATGTGGGAGGAGAGCCTGCGCACGCTGAATGAAGAGGGCGATTGCCGCATAGCGTTCGGGAATATCGCCTGGCGATACCTGAGAAAGCACTTGCAGATCAGGAAGCGAAAGCGGGAGAACGGGAAATTCGTGTTCGCCCAGAATATGGAGCGCAGCACGGCTCGTGATAAGTACCTTTATCTGAGGGCAGGCTAACAGCACTTCCTCGATCTCAGGAGCGGCGCGCGCGACATGTTCAAAGTTATCCAGGACCAGGAGCAGGTGCCGGTCTTGTAAGAAGTGTTGCACATCCCGGAGCGTTTCTCGAGGGAGTCCGAGTATGGAAGCAATGGTGGGTATTACAAGCTGGTGGTCGAGAATGGGCGCAAGCGAGATAAATATTACCCCATCAGCAAACTCATCATAGAGTTTCGCTGCTACGGCAAGCGCCAGGCGAGTTTTACCTACCCCTCCGGTACCTACCAGGGTTGACAGGCGCACCTCGGAACGTCGGAGCAACGCAGAAATATGGGCAGTATCTTGTTCGCGTCCGACAAGTGAAGTGAGCTGGGAGGGAATATTGAAGAAACGCGTATGAGTTGGAAGAGAGGGCAGGTCTACGTGAAGTAATGGTTTGAGAGTGGTAGATGAAAGAGCTGGGAGGGGAGCACCTCCATGGGTATTGATGTATTGCAACTTGCTAGTTGTGAGGCCATCCTCTCCGTTCAGTTGTGCTATGACCGCGTGGAGACGTTCTACTGTCAATGCTTCCGATTTGCCGAGATAGGCCGAGAAGAGCTTTCCACCGCGTTTGCGGTAGGCTTTCCAATACCATCCACCGCGCTTATTGCCTGCGCGTTCCTTGCGTGCCGTGAAGATGCCAGTAGCACTGCGAAAGGTGAAGGTCGAAGCCAGATCGAGCCAGGCATACCATTCGGATGTACCGAGCATGATCTCCCGCGCTTGTCCGTCCAATTGATAGAAGAGCGTATCTTCTTGTACAGTAGGGTGGTTCTGAGCCATGATCTCACTTCCTTGAACTTATGCGTTCGAGTACCGGTTACCGAACAGTATAGCAGATGTTCGGTAACTCGTCAGGGTAATACAATTTCTCATCTTCCTCGATTAGCAGTATTGAAGAGGCGTTATGTGAGGCAAAAGCTGACCGTACTTGCGCTTTTTTAGAAGATACGCTAGAAATCTTTAAAGTTTACTGCTCACTTTTTCGGAGTTACTATGGAATCCCATTTCATTTCGGAGTTACTGTGGAATTATTAACAGCTGCTCAGGGTGGTTGTTGATTGTCTTAGCACATACATAACACTGCATTCCCAATTCAACACACTACACTATCTTGCCCGGATTCAATATGCCTTCTGGATCAAAGAGATCCTTGATCTGGCGCATCCATTCGAGGGCAGGGCCGTGTTCGGCCTCCATATATTTCATTTTCACCAAACCTACCCCATGTTCGCCTGTTGCTGTGCCACCAAGTTCCAGCGATCGCTCGATAAGTTGTTCGGAAAAAGCCTCGGCTCGCCAATACTCGTCGGGTGGCGTGGCAATCAAGGTATGAAAGTTGCCATCGCCTATATGGCCCACAATACTTCCTTCCAGGTGCATTTCCATCAATAGTTGCTGGGCATAACTAACCAGTTCGACTACCCTGGAAACGGGTACTGCTGTGTCAGTTGTATAGTAAAGACAGCCTGGATTGCTACGCATAAAAGCATGGGCAAAATTGTGGCGAGCTTCCCACTGGTCACTACGCTCCTGCTCATTTTTAGCAATATTGATGTCAAGCGCCCCTGCTACGCGCATAAGCTTCTCAGCCAACGCTGATTCTTCTTCAATCGCAGTTCCGGTGGATGAGTGAAATTCGAGGAATAAAGCGGGTTTCTCCAGATAATGACGGTTAAGATCACGGTTTATGACTTTAAGGCTGAGCTCGTCCAGGAGTTCGAGCCTGGCTACAGGTAACGAGCTTGCCATAACACGGTAAGCTGCCTCCGCAGCCTCGGCAAGGCTCGGAAAGAATACCCGCATGGTATGAATAAAGTCGGGAATGGGGTAGAGCCTGAGAACAAGTCGAGTTATCACCCCAAGGGTACCTCCCGATCCTATGAAGAGGTCTTTGAGGTCGTAGCCGCTGCTGGTCTTACGTACGGATCTACCAAGCCTGAGTACCTGTCCATTTGCTAACACAACCTCTAGCTCGGAGACATTTTGCCTCATACCTCCATATTTGACGGAGGTTGTGCCGCTCGCGTTCGTCGCGGCCATTCCACCCAGGGTGGCATTAGCGCCAGGATCAACCGGAAAGAACAGACCAAAATCATGAAGCGCGTGATTCAGTTCCTCCCTTCTTACTCCAGACTCAACTGCTACCAAAAAATCCTGAGGATACACTTCGATTATGCGATTCATGCGAGAGCAATCAAGGCTAATTGCGGGAGAGTTTGGGGTGATGTGCCCTTCAAGGCTGGAGCCAATGCCGAATGGAATAGCCGGTATCCGATGTTCACGGCACCATGCCAGAACTTTAAGCACATCTTCGACCGACTCAGCAAAGACCACTGCTTCAGGGGGACGTATTTCTGGATAGCTTGTATCCTTACCATGAGCTTCGAGTATCGTCGGGTCGAAGCTGACCTTCTCTCCAAATAAGTCTCGCAAGGCTGCTATCATGGCGGCTCCCCCTGATGAATGATGTTTCAATTAGATTTTCATTATAACATCCCATTATCTGTAATAAATGTTATAAGCGTTATAAACTCTCATCAGTTTCGATAGTTGAATATTATGTTGATAGCTAAGATGATGATAAACAAAAAGATCAAGAGGAATGGAGTGAACCACCCGGCAAAAGCCGATGTTCCCAGAATAATCGCAGTGAGAGGTACAAGCATAACTATCGAGACAATTGCAAGAGCTAGACGCTGACCTGACAAGACTACAGATGACTGGCGAGGGCCGCTTCTGATTTCGTTGCGCAGTCGCTGAGCGATTGCGTCAGCTAGTTGATCGTTATATTGAGGGTTTCCCTGGTACCCACCATCATAATTGGAGCTGTCAGTACGATTGGCATAAGACGAAGATTGCCATTCGCGCTCATCGCGCGGTTGTGGTATCGGTTCCTGATACATGGTTATTCGTTCCTTCCATTCGATAAGGGTGTGTTCATTAACTTAACGATGAGGCACAAAGGTATCCATCTCTCCGATTACTATTTACGCTTATGAGTTATGAAAGTTTCACATTCTCCCGAGCAACATCGAAAACTATCTTGCCCCTTAACTAATTGTAAGTTTTTCTCGCTTTGCAACTACTCGAGCAAGCATGACGATACTGCTCCACCCCAGTCCATGTCTCCATATTAATTCGCGAATCAGAATAGCGCCAGAGCCATATAACCCTGTTTCAAAAAGTAGGGAGATTGGATTAATGAACATAAGTGGAGGAGTTGAACCAGTAAGCATCTCTGGAATGATCGGAGCCAGAAGAAATAAGGTTAGCAATGCGGGCCAGGTACGTTGAGGACGAGAGAGTACCTGGGTTGGGATATCTGAAATGTGCAGGTAGGAGTCATAGCCAGATGGGCGTGCCATAGTAGAATCTCCTATCAAACATCATGTTCAATACAATCAGATAGGTTTCTGCCTATCTAGACCACGTTTGAGAAGACCTAGCAAAGCAATAGTCCCGAACCAGATTGCAACCAAAACCCAGGATCGTTTTTCGTTCATAGCTTTCTTCCTTTGATTTCAAACACAATATCCTTACTCATAATAGCATATTCAGAGTCGGCACAATATTGAGAAAATGCACATAGTTTCTTGAGAATTTCTTGAACATTGTCTGTTACGATACGCACCAAAGTGACCTGTATTCGCTTGAGAGGCCGCTGTACTATTTCTGAATAGCAAGGTAAATATATGAAAAGAGTCAATACAAAGACACGAAATGGAATTCAGAAGATACTCACGATTGTTTTCACTTCCCTTTTTGCAACATCAATACTAGCAGCTTGTGGTGGTACTACCATCACAAATCAAGCTGGTGATATCCACAAAATCAAACATGTTGTGGTCATTATGCAGGAGAATCGTTCTTTTGACACGTACTTTGGCACATATCCTGGTGCAGACGGCATTCCCGCAAGTGCTTGCGTGCCAAACCCATTGACAAAGCAGTGTGTAAAACCCTTCCACAATCCGAATGACAAGAATTATGGCGGTCCGCATGGCGAGAGTAATGCAACCGCGGATATCAATGGTGGCAAAATGGATGGTTTTATCCAACAGGAACAAAAAGGTAGCAAGGTAGCTTGCAAAAACAATTTTGATCCTGCCTGCACGCTGAAACAGCAACAACCTGACGTGATGGGATATCATGATGCTCGCGAAATTCCGAATTACTGGACATACGCCGGACAGTTTGTACTCCAGGACCACATGTTCGAACCTAACGCTTCATGGAGTCTGCCGGAACACCTCTTTATGGTTTCTGAGTGGTCTGCTAAGTGTAGTCAACAAGGAGATCCAATGAGTTGCGTAAATGCCTTGCAAAATCCGCAGTCACTGGGTCAAGGTAAACGCTTAACTGCTCAAAAAAGACCAGACTATGCCTGGACCGACCTTACGTACCTGCTGCACAAGTCTCATGTGAGTTGGGCATATTACGTTGCGGATGGAACCCAGCCTGACTGCGAAGATGATGCAATGTTCTGTCAGCCACAACCACAGCATGCAGGAACACCTGAAATCTGGAATCCCTTACCTTACTTTGATACAGTGAGGCAGGATGGCGAGCTTGGCAATATCCAACAGCTCACAAAGTTCTACACGGTAGCTAAAAATGGGACACTCCCGTCGGTATCTTGGATTGCACCTAATGGGCAGACAAGTGAGCATCCACCTGCCCTTGTAAGCACCGGCCAGGCATATGTCACAAACCTGATCAATACGATTATGCAGGGACCAGACTGGAATAGTACAGCAATCTTTCTCGCTTGGGACGATTGGGGTGGTTTTTACGATCATGTTGTGCCACCGCATGTCGATATCAATGGTTACGGTCTGCGTGTGCCTGGAATAGTGATTAGTCCATACGCGAAACAGGGATATATCGACCATCAGACAGTAAGCTTCGATGCATATGCGAAGTTTATAGAGGACGATTTTCTGAGTGGGCAGCGCATCGACCCACAAACCGATGGGCGACCCGATCCACGACCAGATGTGAGGGAGAATATACCCCAGCTTGGCAATCTACTTGCAGATTTTGACTTTTCGCAGCAACCACGCCCACCATTGATCTTGCCGACCAATCCACCTTCTGGACCAGCATCTACTCCACCAGGAGGGACATCGTCGTAAAGTAACTGTAGAGTGAATAAGCCTGCATACTGCGTGTATGCAGGCTTATGACCTGGATTCTTCTTAATTCCCAGAGTCAGCATCAAGTTCGTGCGATAAAGCCAACAATATGCTGGGCTATCTCGTCGCCCTTGTCCTCTTGCAGGAAGTGTCCAGCATCATGGATCACTATCTCGGGTTGATCTTTTGCACTGGGAATGAGAGAACGGAAGAAAATATCTCCTCCTCGAGTAATCGGATCTTTATCTGAGAACATCACCAGTACAGGCTTCTGCCAGTCGGAGAACACTTCTCTTGCTCTGCGCATTTCTGATGCACCGGGATCATTTGGGGAAATAGGCACAAGTAAAGGGAAAATCATTGCCCCTGCTTTATAGGTCACATCTGGAAAGGGGCTTTCGTAAGCAGCGAGTATCTCTGGCTTTAGCTGACGTTCAGCCGTTCCATTTTGAATGACAAGCCCGATTGGTAAATCGGATGAACTGGCCGCGAATTCTCGCCAACGCATAAAGCCTTTGCCAATTGGATCGTCTCCTGTTGGCAAACCTGTATTCATGATCACAAGACGCGCGAAAAGCTCTGGCATCTCGCTGGCAACAGTAAGTCCCAGCAATCCTCCCCAGTCCTGTACAACAAGGGTAATTTGCTCAAGTCTTAATGCTTGTATGAAGTTGATAATAGTATCGTGGTGCATGTGAAAAGAGTATTCGCTTCGCTCAGTGAATTTGTCGGACCGACCAAAACCAACGAAATCCATTGCCAGCACCCGATGATTACTTGAAAGAATGGGTATCATTTTGCGATACAAATACGACCACGAAGGCTCGCCATGCAGACAGAGAATGACCTGACCCTCTCCTTCATCCAGGTAGTGGACACGCAATCCATCCATCTCGAGATAATGTGGTTGAAAGGGAAAATCAGGTAAATCCTTGAATCTCTCATCAGGAGTACGAATAACGGGCACAACTATCTTCCTTTCAAATATGGCAGCAAGGCATTTTCTATGGCAAAGTCACAACTGGCTGATCAGTTTGAGTGGCTACGCTCTTGTCACGGAAATGCGGCATAACCTCTTTGGCCATCAATTCCTGTGTTTTTAGCACCAGGTAATCGGGAATTTCGCCTACATGGCCGCCTGTGACC
>DATMNR010000389.1:0-11514 GCA_035568795.1 Ktedonobacteraceae bacterium | reverse complement strand
GGCCAACACCTGGGCACCGCTCACCTGGAGTTCATACTCAGCCTGCCAGAGGGCGCTCTCCTCGACATCGGCCAGCACGACCTTCATCCCCAATGCCGCACACTTTCCGGCCAGCGCACGTCCGATGCCGCTGGCCGCTCCGGTGACTACAGCCACTTTGTTCTGGAACTCTTTCATGCTGCTTTTGTCCTTTCCCGTCAAAACCAGTCGTTTCGTTTTTCGAGAGATCCCGTCTTTCACCGGCGGTTAGTTCATCCGTGCCAGTTTCAGCAGTTGACCCAGACCAGGCTTTTGCCCGTACATCAAGACACCAAAGCGATAGATGCGCACGGAAAACCAGGCACAGGCGCAGATCGTCACCAGCATCAACACCATCGACACTGCGATCTCCCACCAGTGGACCGTGCCCGCAGCAATACGGACAAGCATCAACGTGGGTGTCCAGAACGGAATAAACGAAAGTACCCTCACCCATGTCGCATCGGGAGATTGGACCGCGAAGAAGATCAAGACATAGCCACTGGTTAACAGCAACGTGGGAAGCATGATCGCGTTTTGCACCTCATCCTGTCGTTTGACCATCGAGCCAAGCCCGGCATAGATGGTCGCATACAGGAAGAAACCCAGCAGAAAGTAGACCAGGAAGAGCAGGTAGAACGGAACGGAAACGCTGGTGAGATACTGGCTCAATCCTCCAGTGCTCGTGCCGAACAGGGCCGCCTGTATGGGGGATTGCAACAGAAGCGCACCAATGCCCACCGCAACGAGGCACGCCATTTGCGTCAGGCCAGCCGCGCCAATGCCCACGATCTTCCCGACCATCAACTGCAGCGGAGTTGCAGCATTCAGCAGCAGTTCCATCACCCGGCTGCTTTTCTCTTCCGCAACTCCCACCGCTACCCTCCCGGCATAGAGATTAATACTGATGAAGATCAGAATACATCCGGCTATGGCGAGAAGAATTTCTGCGGTGATTTCACTATCCGGGCGTGTGTTCTGGCTCTGCTGCGTATAGACGACTGTCATATCAGGGGCAGCGGATAAGCGCTGGGTCTCTTGCGATGTGAGGCCCAGGCGATGAGCGGTATCAAGAAAGGTGAGCAGCTGGGCCAGACCCTGGATGGTGGGCAGGTTACTGTCGTTGGTGGCGCTGGCGCTGGTGTCATAGGTAAAGCGCATATCCTGGTTCGTCGCACGTGTAAGCACCAGCAGGATATCCAGATTGCCGTTCTTGAGCTGATTGTGCAGGCTGCTCATGGAAGCTGCGGGCTGACTAGAAATCGCATAGGGAGCTTGGCTTCCGGTAGTCGTCCCATTCAGTTCCGAACCGATGTATGAGGTCAGCGTCGCTCCGTTCAGACCCGCGATCGGGCCAGCCTCATTCACCATGACGATACTCGTTTGCGTATTGGAATTGGAACCGGAGGTAACAAACTGCACAATCGTCGGGATAAAAGCGGCAAGGAACACGATGACCAGGAGGATAATGCTCATGATGATGAATATGCGCTGGGTGACTTGATTTTTATACTCGCGCCCAATGATCAGGCGGATATTGCGCCAGGTCTGGAGTGTCGCGGTCCCACCCGAGCTGACGGCCACGGATGTACGCTCCTGTTCCGGCAGCTCCTGCGCCGGTGTCTCTCTTTCTGGCGTTGACACAGTGTGCTCTGGCATGATGGTATTCCTCTTTTTCTATGCTGAAAGAACAGAAGACGGATCAACGGGCTCGGAGGCGACGCCAACTTTCTCGATAAAGATATCGGTTAGTGATGGCTCAGTCAGTTCAAAACGGCTGATGACTCCGCCATGTTGCAGCGCGGCCTCTACGATCACGTTGGGATTGAAGTTCACCTGAATTTGCATTTCGATATAATCTTCCCGGCGCTTCGTGACCCGCACGCCCGGAAGCTGCTCAAGCCAACTCACCTCTGGATCGTTATCGAGTTTGAGTCGGGCCACATTGCGCCCATACTGGCGTTTGACCTCGCGCATGCTGCCCTGGACGACGCTCTGCCCTTTATTGATAATCACGATATCCTGGCATAATTCCTCGGCTTGCTCCAACTGGTGCGTGGAGAAGAGAATGGTTTTGCCCCGGCGATGCATCTCTAAAAACGCCTCTTTCAGCACGTTCGCATTGACCGGGTCCAGGCCACTAAACGGTTCATCCATCACCAGAATCGTTGGGTCATGCAGGATGGTTGCCAGAAACTGCACCTTTTGCTGATTGCCTTTCGAGAGTTCTTCGATCTTCTTTTTGCGATTGGCGCTGATCTCAAAACGTTCGAGCCACTCAGTCAACTCTTTCTCGGCGGCTTGCTTCGATAAACCGTTCAGCCGTGCCAGGAACAGGAGTTGCTCATCCACGCGCATTTTTGGATAGAGTCCGCGCTCTTCGGGCAGGTAGCCGAAGAATCGGCGCGACACTTCGCGCACATCCTGGCCGTTCCAGGTGATAGAGCCGCTATCTGGCCGCAGGATATCCAGAATCATGCGCATGGTCGTGGTTTTGCCCGCGCCATTTGCCCCCAGAAAACCAAAGATCGATCCCTCTTGCACTTCCATCGACAGATCTTTGATAACCTGAACGTGCGCAAATGACTTATTGATATGTTCTACAGTAAGACTCATAATTACGTACTCCTTCCGGGTTGCCCGGTCGAACAGTGCAACCACTTTGCAGGGCAGTTCTCGCGGCAAGGGGAGGCTTCCGATCCGACAGAAGTAGCAGGCTCCCCTTCGGCCACGACTTGCTCAAGAAAATCAACGCTCGTAGCCCTGGCCGCTCGCTGTGTGTCGTCGGCGAGCGGCCCGCATGGAGGGTCGATTGAGGATATCACTCCTGGCGGCGGTTCAACTCCCAGCGCTTGGGCGGCGGATAGACGTATCGGGCAATCGTCGTCGACACCCAGCCGATACAGAAGCCGAAAAAGACCAGCAGGATGCTCTGCGCGCTCTCCCTGCCGCCAATCGTCCGTACAAGCATCAGAACAACCGCCCAGGCGATGGCGAGGCCAGCGCTGTAGATCCAATAGTTTCTGAAGCGAAGCATCTTATACCCCTGTTCCTTTCGATGGACACCATGTACAACTGCTCGTCTGTAGGAACCTTGATGGGGGAGAGTCGCACCCCAGCCTGAAGTGTCCCATTTTCAGCTTGGAGTGCGGCTCTCCCCTTCCTCAGAAAAGCATTCCCCTGCTTGTCCCTTCATGATCTGTCCTTGATAATATTGCGATTTGTTATAGGATATATAACATATTGCAATAACTTTTGTCAAGGGCAGAACAGCGAAAAATGGGCCAGAAAAAGGACCTGTTTCAGAAAGCTTCTACTGTCATTTGAACCAATTCTTTTCGCTCCTGCGTGCTGAACTCCGACTCCTCTTGCTCTTGTGGAGGGAGGTCCAGGAGACCTGTAGAAATCTATCACTTATCGAGCCAATTTTGATGCACCATCCGGCAGGGATTTATGGCAACGTGTGCAATACGGGATTGATCGACAACTTGCAGTACGATAGCTGTGTAGAGGTGGCTTGCCTTGTCGATCAGAATGGTGTGCAACCTTGCCATTTTGGTCCTCTACCAAAACAACTCGCGGCTCTCAATCGCAGTCACATGGCAGTACACTCGCTTATGTGCGAGTGCTTACTCAGCAGGAATAAGGAGGCCGCGCGTTACGCACTGCTACTCGATCCATTAAGTGCTGCTGTCTGCTCACCCGCACAGATCAGCGATTTGTTTGATGAAATGTGGGAAGCTGAACGGGTGTATCTTGAGCAAGGTTTCAGCTAATAGAATAACAGCATGGCACAATTTCATATCTCCGGCATGGGTGAATCGAGGAATTCCGTAATGATCGGGAGGAGCAGTTCGGTGCGGTTCATGATCCCATGATACGGTGGAGCCCAGCCAACATGCGTGGTGGCCGGAAGCACCGCGAGGTGGTAAGGCTGATGGCGACCTGGTCGCCATCAGCCTTACCACCACCGAGCAGGCCAAAGAACTCCACCGCGTGCGAGATACGCAAGCCGTCTGCATCCCCAACCATGATCAGGGTGGGCATCTTGAGCGCTGCAACACCCACTGTCCAATCGTAGTCCTCGCTTAGCAATTGCCTCATCTTGGCAACGAAAGTCGGCCAGGCTTCAGGTCTGGGCGAGGTCTTTAGGTATGTTTCGTATATCGGGGTCCCGGCAAACGTTTCCACGCTTATGGAGGCCATTCCTGCGAGTGATTCGGGATACCAACCATTGCGCCTGAAGGCAGAAGAAGCGAATGCTAACTTACGTACCTTTTCTGGATGACGGATGGCTGTTTGCAATCCGACGGCGCCCCCCAGAGAATAGCCGAAAATGTCTGTTCATTCAATGCCGAGATGTCTGATCAGGGCGGCGATGTCGTCTGCCATCAACTCGAAGCGCAGTGGGCGCTCGATGTCGGAGGTGTGTCCATGCCCTTGTAGCTCGACGCCGATGACACGCCGCGTCGCGGCAAGCTGCACTACAATCTCTCCCATTGCCTCAACGGTCATGAAGCCACCAGGAAGCAGAACCAGCGGTTCCCCGCTCCCATGTATCTCGTAGTAAAGGTTGAGGCCGTTGACCGAGGCATAGCCTTGCTGCTGAACCTTGTCTTTGGTCATGATAATTGCTCCTTATCTATGATCGCGCCGCTCTCGCCTCCATATTCATCCCTGCTTCTCCGCCGCTCTAATCTCTTTCCTTAAACGTTTTACACGCTGGCGATAGGCATCTTCTGGCTGGAGATAGCCGAGCTTAGGCTTGTCACCCATACTCACATGCCACTTACGGAAAGCTAGCCCAATCTCTGTCTGATAGAGATCTTTGACACGCAACCATTGCTTGAAACCGCTTCTCCTGAATACCTGCCGCTCAGCATGCGTGCGCTGGAACGAATTTTGCAATAAGGCATATTCGCCTACGCCGACAATCCCATCACTCACTTCATCAGCCAGAAACTCACGGATAATGGCGGTCTCGTAAGCCAACCCCCTGATGAGGATATAGAGGAGGCCTAACTGCGCCAGGAATGGAGGAAGATAGTTGGCAACGATAGCTATCAATGCATAATTTACGGCTGACGTGTTTCCACCTGAGTTACGAATGACAGCGCTTGCTTGAAAATCAACAAAATCAAAGAACGTGTGTAACCCTACGGCTATAAGAAAGCCGAGCAGGGGTATGACAATTTGCTTCCAGCGTACGCGTGTATAACGGACATAGCCAAGCGCCGCACCAAAACAGGCTATGAATGTCGAATGCCCGAGCCAGCCGAGAATAATTCGGCCTACAATCAGAAATACCAGGAAGTTCTTGGAGTCAAGCGCAAAATATCTGAAGTTCTCGACCATAGCAAAGCCCGCGCCTATCAATGCGCCATAGACAATGCCATCCACTACGTCATCGAATTCATCGCGCAGAACAAAGAAGAGCAACAAGAGACCAAGTCCCTTGATCGTCTCTTCGGTGATACCCGCATTCAGTCCTTGCAAGGCTATACGCAACACCTCGTTAGTGGTGTTTGGATCGAGCAAATTTTGTAGAATCCTGTCAATATTTCCCTCAATGAACAGGGCCGGTGGGATAGCAATTATTGCTCCCCACAAAAAGGCAGCCAGGCGCAAAAACCAGGGTTCATGTTCATAACGATCCATGAAGTTTACAAGCAGAAAAATGCCTACAACTGGTATGATCGGTATCGTAAGAGCCGCGATGATGCTAGCAGTACCGTTCTGCGTCAATGCAGCGATACCAAGAATACTATTCAAGATGATAGTTACCGAAGCACTAATGACAAGAATTCCAATACCAATACCTGCTATCAGCCAGCGTGTGCGGATACCCATCCGTTGAGGCAAAGCGAAATGCATTGTCACATTCGCACCAAGAATGCTTTCATCATCTTCCCATTGTTGAGCTTCACGTTCGGGATCAGGTTGAGCAGGAAGTGGGATTTTTCCTGCTGGTTGAGCGAGTCCATTCTGCATTCCCGGGATTACTTTCGCTTTCCCATTTGAAAAGTCAGATAGCGATAGCTGGGCAGATGACTGCGGATACCCCGATTGAGGTGGCGAGGGCAGGGATGGCGGTGTGTGTCGTTGCCGTTCAACAGAATACACATCGCGGGTAGACTGCGACTTACTGCGAGAAGGGAGAACCTGGGTAATGTCATCGAGGAGATCGTGCTCGTTAGATGTCGCAGTCGATATATTTTGGGGGGCTATCAACTGGAGCATCGTACTGCCAAGGATAAGCACATCCTGAGGATGCATGGGCAAACTTGAGCCACTCGGCACCGGCCGACCGTTGACACGCACGATATTTTGAGCGGTCAGATTGATGATGTGCCAGCCATCACGATCCAACATGAGACGAGCATGTTCACGCGATACAGTAGGATCCATCAACACAACATCATTATTGAGGGCACGTCCGATGCTTGTTTCATGCTGCGTGAGCAGATGGACAAGTCCTTCTTCTGGCAACCAACCAGTGGGATACTTGACCGTTGAATTCACGGAACCATCAGGGGAACGCGCTGGCCTAACACGCACTACGCGTAGTGCGCCATAATTTTGAGTTATCATGCCTTCACCTGGATCGGTCACCAACCCTCAAAGTGGCGAGGTTCTATTTCACACATTATTCGTATCGTAATATACCAGCTTGCATGAATTATGGCTAGAGGTACCAGGCGACCGCAAGGGTCGATGTTATTGTTCTTGCTCATATCGCCGGCATTCCAAGCGACCGCAAGGGTCGCCCCTACTTTTCAAGTAATGATTGCCCGGCAAAATCGCTCACAACTTCTCCGTGATACTCTTCGATCAAGCTGGCCAGTTGTTCCCAGTACATCATGATCGAGGCATAACGCTCCCAGTAATCAGGTCCTTCTTCTTCAATTTGCAGCCAACGCTGGTATGCTTCGCGATCGATGAAATTCGTAATTATGAGATAACGTCCGATGGGTTCGCCATCCAGGCGCATTAGCGAAAGGCCCCTTGCGCCAGGTACCCAGCGCTGCATTTCAAGTATACCGGAAGTCACCAGCTCTTCAAGTTCGCGTGCTGGAGCTCCTGACTTTAGCTGCCACAAACGGACTGATCGATACATATTCATACAATATTACTCACACTATATAGCTCATTCACATTACATGCACATTAAACTCGCTAGTTGGGATTGTATTGCGCATCATTATAGGCTGGGAAGCGCTCTTTGTATAGAATCGAGAGAATCACGGTCTCAACGAAATTATAGCGAAGTAAGAATTGCTACGCGTTTATTGAAAATGACAAGCAGTCTTTGTTCGTCTCATGTATCGTCAAATTGTAGCAATGAAAGAGAGTACCATGGATTTGAAAAAGTGGTATAGCGAGAATCTGACCCGGCGTCAAGCGCTTAAAACAATAGGCGGGCTGACTGGGGCAGGGTTCCTGATCGGAACAGGCACCTACAACATTCACCAGGCTCTTACTCGCAAGGTTAGACTCGCTGCAACCCCAACAATCAGTCCAACAGCCACCGGAACGGGAGATGCCACGTCTATCCAACACGTCCTTATCGCTTGTCAAGAAAATCGCAGCTTCGACACGTATTATGGCATGTACCCCAAAGCCGGTAACTTTGGCATTCCGCCCAACTACACCCAGCCCGACGGCAAAGGTGGCACTGTTGCGCCACAACACGCCTCCCAACCGACGTCGACAGACATCAGCCATACCTGGTCCGCAATTCATAGCGAATGGGACAATGGAGCTATGGATGGCTTTGTCACGACCGATGGAACTGGATCCATGATTTATTACTATGGGGCTGACCTGCCTTACTACTACGCTCTGGCTGACAACTTTACTTTAGGCGGAAATTATTTCTGTTCTCTGCTCGGCCCTACAGATCCCAATCGCCTTTACCTTTGGACAGCCACATCAGGAGGAAACACATCCAATAGTATCAGCCATGGCAGCCTAGCCTGGCCTGTTATCGTCGACCTGTTGGATGCCCACCAGATCGGTTGGAAGTGTTACAACATCGGGTTGGGATCCACGACAAATTCACTCGAGGTATTCAACTCCCTCATCTTCTTCTCGAAATGGCAGAACGATCCACGCATTAAGTTCACGGAGAATGACTACTATAACGATTTGAATGCTGGTACGTTGCCACAGGTTTCATTTATTATCACAGAGGGAAATGTGAGCGAACATCCACCACAGAGTATTTTGCTTGGGCAACAAAAGATGGCACAGGTAACAAACGCGTTGATAGCCTCGAGTGCCTGGACGAGTTCAGCCCTCTTCTTCACGTATGATGAAGGTGGTGGCTTCTTCGACCACGTAGCTCCACCACAAGTGGACGCCTACGGCCTGGGATTTCGCGTACCAATGTTGCTAGTTTCCCCTTACGCGAAGCGTGGCTATGTCTCAGGACAACTTTATGAGCACAGTTCGGTGCTGAAATTCCTGGAGCGGCGTTATGGACTTCCAACGCTTGCGAGTGTCAATCATCAATTCGACACGCAGACACCAGGAAAGAATAATGCAGCGGCCAATGGCGCCTCCACAGGACCTGCTGCTCCACCTCGCGATGCGCTTTCACAACTTGGCGATTTCTACGAGGCTTTCGACTTTACCCAGGATCCCAACTATTATCCTACGCTACCTCCAGTGTAGCAAAAGCTGGCGGGTATAAGCCCCCGCCAGCTTTTGCTTACTTCCCACATTGTCCATCTGCACAATACTGCTGCCAATTGCGCCGCAAATGTTCCCGAATACCCCTATTTGGATGATACTTTGGATAGAGACATCTGAATTCTTTCTCAGCAGTTTCAAATGATTCCGTTGAGAGCACATGTAACCTGGTTGCCAGGTACAACATTGTGATTGAAGGACTTCTTGATCGGCCATACATGCAATGTATCAGCACTTTCAATCCGCTGTCATAGGCATCGTCGATGAAATCAAGTGTTTGATCTATCATTTCTTTCTTGATGAACAGAGAAACGGGCAAATCCAGCATGCAGAGCATTATTCTGTTTTCTCTGCGGGCAAGCAAGTATTCTGGATGATGCCTGGGAACATTCCATAGCTTATATCCAACAGTGTTGCGATGGTATTCTTTGCAAGCATGAACAACAGCCCAGCCTGGTTGACCGGAGACGATGGTTTCGTAATCGTTTCTGGAACCGATATATAAGTTTGGATAGACTTCAATCATGATTGGCTTTTCTTGCGTCTTTTCTTGCCTCCTACGGCGGCGAAAAGGAAATGAGCAGCTGGGTCACCGCGACCCCGGCAAAGGGCTTCGTCCTCTGCAATCCTTTTAATTATGGCATAGATCACTAGCAAGGTGTGAACCTCGTCACATAGAGGGAAAAGTGGGAAAGAAAGGAAACGAATACAAAGAAGTACGACGTCTAATCCATTGGAACCACTTTTTAATAATGCTTAAAACATTTCTATGAAAGAATTGGTGATCAAATTATGCTACATCGACCTAAAAAATCTCGAATGTTTATGCTATTTCTCATCTCAGGCATTTGCCTCATCGCTCTGCTTGCAGTTCTGGTTCCCTTGCTAGGATTGAAGATTGCTCCAGCAAGCGCGGCGGATAGTCTCGCCAATACTCAGACCATTCAGATGCCGCCAACTCAAACATCCTGCCCAGCAAATGGAACAGCACGCGCGGCTGTGATGCGGCCAGTAAAATTAGGAAAAGATCCAACGATTGTCTATGTGTATAATGAAGTTCCACTAAACACCACCATCGCCTATGGCCATCTAAAATTCTATGACGTCACTACGGGTCAAAAGAGCGTACTGGTAACAAGTGGCCTCTCAATTGAGAATGCCCAGGTTTCCGCGAATGGGCAGTGGGTGCTTTTCCTGAGCCAGATTGATCCTCGAGGTGATCGACAACACGAATCCATGCTCCAGTTGATCCGCATAGATGGACAAGGTCTGCAAACCCTCTACTGTTTACCTGCAGGGATAGTTTCGCGATCCACGAATATCCAATGGTCTACGGATCAGAAATCGATTCTCATCTCCACAGATGACAACACGTCTACCAGCACAGTTACATTATTGAACATTGCAACCGGTAAACTGACAACCGAACTGAAGATCACTGACAAGAACTACGAGTATAGTGTCTTGACATGGCTTGACCATACACGAGCCTACGTCGTGCGTTCAGGTCGTTTCGGACCTGTGCCTCCGATAGTACTCTCCATTCTTGATACAGCAAAATATAACAATCCAAACGGCCGCAACCTCAAGAAGGTGCTCGAGCATTCAATTCGCTTTAGCTATCTATCGCTTGATATCAGCTATGACGCGAAACAATTGTTTGTGGGCTATTGCTGGATGGTTGGCGCAAATCAACCATTTGATACGACCATCTCGGTTGGGCCAGCCACTGGAGGCACGCAAAAGACGATCTACCATCAAGCCCCTACGATTTGCGTCCAGGAACTGCGCGCTGTGGCCCCTCAAACGCTGCTCATGACCGTGCAGAGCATCAACTTGAGTACCAATACATCCTATAACCAGCTCTGGAAGATGAAACCCGACGGCTCAAGCCGGACGGTGCTTTTTAATCATCCTACTAATGCCACCACATATCATATGAATGTCTTCACGCAGTTTCCATGGTCAAACGTGTCACGTGGCGGCAGCATGTATACCCTACAGACGACAAATCAAAAAAACCTGCTGCAAACGTTAGTTTATGGTTCGTTGAAAGGGGGGAACCCAATCCAGTTTGCCTACACCTCCAGAGGCTCGGTGGATATTGTTGGTTGGACGACGTGGGGATGATATGATACTCCCAAAGGAGTAATCATTGTGCCAACACTAGAAACAAAGCGTTTACAACTCATTCCATTCACGCTAGACCTCAAAAAGGCAGCTATGAATGATAGAGCGAAACTAGTCGAAATGCTCGGGGTGTACGTTCCCGAGCATTGGCCTGGGCCTGATCTGGCAGAAGCCTTGCCTTTCTTTGTGGAAAACATGGAGAAAGCGCCATCAGAAGCTGTCTGGGATTGGATAGCTATCCATAGATTAGATAAGGGAGTAATTGGCGGTATAGGATTTATGGGAGGTCCAGACAAAGATGGGGTTGTTGAGGTCGGATATGATATCGTTCCGGAATATCGCAAACAAGGCTACGCAACCGAAATGGCGCTTAGCCTTATTGCATGGGCATTTCAAGAGACAGGCATCAAAGTTGTGACTGCCTCCTGCCTTGATGATAACATCGGCTCTATCAAAGTGCTCGAAAACGCTGGCATGCATCGCTTAGAGCCAGACGGGAATATGCTCAAATGGGAGATGCGTAAGGGTAACTGGGCGAACATTACCCTTTAATCCAGCTCCCACCGGCATTGGAGGTGTAGCCCAGGGACAGGTACGTTGCGTCCACCAGGCTCTGACCTCTTGCATTGAGACCGATACCCTGGCCCATCCTGTTCATGGCATATCCAAAGG
>DATMNR010000388.1:0-3329 GCA_035568795.1 Ktedonobacteraceae bacterium | reverse complement strand
CTGCTCGATCACGTACTTGGCGATCAAACCGGCATGATATGAGGTGCCGCAGGCCACGATCACGATTCGCTGAATCTTGTCGAACAGGCCAGCCTGTTTCATCTGCTCCAACTCCGCCAGGTGTAACTGCCCCTCACGAACACGACCCGTTAGCGCACGCCGCATAGCCTCCGGCTGTTCATGGATCTCCTTGAGCACGAAATGGGGATAGCCGCTTTTTTCTGCCGATTCTACGTTCCATTCAATGGTCATGGGTTCACGCTGTACTGGTGTCCCGTCAATCTTACTCATCGAAACTCCACCAGGACTCAGTGACACGATTTCACCCTCATCCATGATAAGCACACGGCGTGTGTGTTTAAGAATGGCTGGGATATCGGACGCCAGGAATTGCTCGCCCTCTCCAACGCCAACAATCAATGGCCCACCACCCAAACGAGCACCAATCAGCACATCTGGCTGTTCAGAACTGACAACAGCAATAGCATAGGCGCCTGTGACGCACTGCAAAGCGAGACGTACCGCCTGCTCAAGATCATGTCTGGCTTCACCGAAGTAATAGCGCTCAACCAGGTGCGAGAGCACTTCAGTATCCGTCTCAGAGCGAAAGGTGTGTCCTTCATGCTCTAATTCCGATTTCAATTCGGTAAAGTTCTCAATGATGCCGTTGTGTACGACGGTCAATACGCCTGTGCAGTCAGGATGAGGATGGGCGTTGGTGTCGTTGGGACGGCCATGAGTTGCCCAACGTGTGTGACCTATACCGAGGGGACCCGCTTCAGGTCGCGAACCGTTCTCGACTGAAGCCACCAGGTTGGCAATTTTTCCGGCACGGCGTCTTAATTCGAGCGTGCCGTTAGAGGTAAGTACTGCGATGCCCGCGGAGTCATATCCGCGATATTCAAGTTTACTGAGGCCTTCAAGCAATATGGAAGTAACATCGGTCCCATTTGGGCCGACGTAGCCAATGATACCGCACATGTGGTCGGGTATCCTTTCTATTGTAGGGTAGATACAATGTGAAGTTTGTTGCTCTGTTTCTACCTACATCACTGATAGCATTTTGTTCCAGCCGTTACCGGATGGGTTTGTGTGCTATCTTTTCAGGGTAGTGACATACCCTGGAGGCTTCCCGCTGAAGATCCGAACAGCCTCCTCCTCGTCAACCGTGGCTTCCTCCTAATAGCCCGGCCCATGCGCTACTAAATGCGACAATATTCGTGAAGATAGTATAACATTACCTTTGTGAAATTTATGTGAAGAAGGCACAAGGGTTATGTGTGGTTCTATTTACCCTCGAGGCAAACCAAATTGTGTGAACATGGCCTCCCACACTTCCCGGTTCTCCAGTCGTTCGTAAAGGGAGGCTACGCGGCCATTGATCGATTCGAAAATACGCAACAACGTATGCTGGAGCACGATGGAGGCTTCTTCAAAGAAATCATGTGCCTTTTGAATTTCGTCTTGCAAAACTTCATAGCACAGGGATGTAAAGTTCTCGACATCGATCATATTGTCATTGATGATAAACCTGTAGTTGCCCATATAACGCAGGTTATAACGTGTGAGCAATTCGTCCAGGGTGTTCGGATCTAATTCGGTCCCGATGGCACGGCATGTTTCAGATAAAGCCTGCATGGTCCAATTGACAAATTCGGCCAGAGCGGGTAACTGCTGCTCAGGAGTAATACGGTTGTGCCATTCCTGCTCCATACGGCTGATGAGGTTCATTAGCTCAAAGCTTTCCATACGTAGTCTCTCAGCAGGATCGGGGAGCCGTACATTGCGCCCGTTTCCGTTCGCATGCGGTATTGCTTCCTGACTAATGGGCATTACAAATCTCTGCTGTATAAGTTGTGCCAGATCGCGTGCCACGTCTAATTCTGGAAGGCGGATTCCGCTAGCAATACGCCGCACATTGTGAAAGCGATTGATACCTCCAAACAGCTCGATAGCTCGACTATCAAACTGCATGGCATAGGGAATGGCAGGGGCCATTTGCAGGAATGTATGCATCCCTTGAGGAAGAAAATTGTGCAGTTGTTCCCACTCGTCACTGTAGCGCACCATCTCCATGGTCACGCCCATAACCTCGAGATCCAGGGATTCCTCACCATAGGGCAAGATCGATCTTGTTTGACCGGTCGGACTGGCAACAAATTCGTAGGTGCCCTCTTTCCACAACGCCAGTTCGCGAATCGTCCATAACGCCTTCTTGCGCAGCGCCTCTTTCAACTGCTCGTTGCTTATCACCCTCATTTCGATCAGGCGCTCGCCGATGCGCTTGCCAAAAACATCCTGCAACTGTTGTGAAAAGGCATACTCCATCTGGGAGTTGGTTGCCATACCAAGTTGTTGCAAGACATCTCCGAGCGTCAATGCACCCGAATCGAGTTCCGAACAACTGGCTATCTTTCCGTCTTTGAAATAGACGATGCCGATGCGTCCTGTTGCCTGCTTTAGATGGATGGCGCCCGTCATCGATCCCAATTCCATCATTTGCAGGATTTCCACCAGGCTAAATTCCGTTAATAGCCCTTTTAGCTTGGTGTTAATTGTCATTCTCTCCCCCATGCGATCCATAAAAAGAAATGAAACAGAATAGAGTGGTTACCTATTAATAATTGTTCACCTAATTATAACAGATGTCAAATTGTTTCAACAAGTATCTCGACCATGTTTTCCAGGTGTTATAATCATCATATGAGCATCAAAGACCGAGTTGCCATCATAACGGGAGCAGGGCGTGGCGTAGGTCGCGCTACCGCACTCCGTTTTGCGCGCGAAGGAGCGCGAGTCGTACTCTTCAGTCGTACACCCGCCCCTTTAGATGACGTTGCCTCCGAAATTGCTCGTGAGGGATATCCCGTACACTCTCTTGTGGGTGACGTTTCTCGCGAAGAGGATGTGCAGGCCCTTTTTCAACAGGCCATGCAGGCTTACAAGCGAGTCGATATCCTGGTGAACTGCGCTGGCATAGTCGCTGTACGCCCATTTGTTGAAATGGATGCTTCAACCTGGGACCACGTTCTTGGAGTCAACCTGCGTGGCACATTCTTGTGTTGCCACGAGGCTTTTCGCATCATGGCAGTGCAACGTTCAGGGGTAATTGTCAATCTTTCCTCACTTTCAGGTGTGAAAGGGGTAGAAAAGTTCCCTGGACTGAGCGCGTACAATGTATCGAAAGCTGGGGTAGCCAGCTTAACCGAAATTCTCGCAGTAGAAGGCAAACCCTATAACATTCGCGTGTGTGCGGTGAGTCCGGGCGCAGTCGATACTGAGATGCTCCGCCAGGCTGCGCCGCACTTGAAGGCTGGCATGACCCCGGA
>DATMNR010000387.1:0-7721 GCA_035568795.1 Ktedonobacteraceae bacterium | reverse complement strand
TGAAGGCTAACACTATACCAACAAGTATGATAATACCAACTATAACTATTGACGACCAACTTGTCACAGCTATCCCTCCGGAGAGCCAGTTAAAAAGTGCCTGCACTCCGAACTGAGCATGTGGACTAAGTGTCAAAATGAGCGTTTGAAATGCTACAAGTACAGCATTCATTACTACACCCGCTAGCAACAATGTCACAACAGGAGTCTGACCACCAACACGTGCAATAGCGTACACCAGCATGACAGTTAGCAATGCCCCCACAAAAGCCAGCATAGGTGTCAAAGGAAAGAACGAACCAAAAACGACTTCAAAAGGCAGCACAAACGCTATAGCTGCCCCCAACGCCGCACCAGACGAGGAACCTATGAGATAGGGATCGGCCAGGGGATTGCGCAACATACCTTGAAAAAGTACTCCTGCAACAGCCAGCGCAGCACCTACAAGGGCAGCTCCAATAACAACTGGCATACGTACCTGCCATACAATTATTTCAGCAGTGGAATCCCATTGACGTGAAAAATGGAACAGGCCAGTACCGTTCATTAGTATCTGCATGATAGTCCCCAAGGGAATAGGTACTGATCCAAAACTTGCCGCCAGCAGTATGACAATAAGCAACAGGCAGCTCAATGCCAATAAGAGGATTGGTGCAGGCAAAGCCCGCACGCCTCCTCGAAGCTCTTTTAAGCCAGATTTTTGGGTCGCTATCTTCATAATACACCCAACTACACAGTTCCTGTGCAATATGTGGGCAGTGCACCGGAAAATTTATCGGGATGAATAATCTGTGCCAGGCACTCTAATCCCTCGACCAGGCGTGGTCCTGGACGTCCAATGATATTAGAGTTGATGCGGTATACCTGGTGCAACTTCAGCGCATCGATGCTACCCCAGTTTGAGCGTTTATAGACGGCGTTCACATCACCGCCATAGGCAGGATCTTCAGTCAGAATGACATACTGCGGGTTTGCGCTGATGATAGCTTCATCGGTTACTTGAGGGAATCCTCCACCAGTAGTATTGTCATGGAAAATGTTGATCCCGTTCGCATCCTGTACAAGTTCATCGCCAAAAGAGCCGCCACCATTGACATATGGCTTGCCCGGTGTACTATAGTCAGATTCTATCAGCACTTTGGGCGCTGTCGTACCAGTCACTTTCGCTTTAACATCATTGATCTGTGACTGGAGTTGACTGATGAGATTGTTTGCTATTTGTGTTGTGAACGTCAGATGACCCACCGTTAAGATTTCCTGAAGAGTCAAACTCAAATCTCCGGAAGGAAGGTCCACAACATGCATGCCTAAATTCTGAAGTTGGGCATCGTACTGCTTGGTATCTTCTCCATAACTCAACACCAAATCGGGTTTGAGCGCTACAATCTGCTCAACGTTGTACTTACCATTCACATCCGAAACTTTGGGTAAGGACGTCAAATTAGCTGGGTAATTCGTGTAATAATCAATACCAACAACACGTCCTTGCAGCCCTAAAGCTCCAAGCATTTCGCTGATGTTTGGTGTCATCGATACAATACGCTGCGGTGCAGTCGTCGGGAATACAATAGGTGTACCATAGGCATCCATCGTTACAACAGGAGTTGCGGTCTGCGTCGGCGTAGTAGCGGTAGCTTGGCTATTTCCACTTTGTCCGCAAGCAGTAAACATAACGAGAAAGAAAAACACCAACAAGAGAAAGAAACGAGAAGAGATGACTCGAGAGCGCATAGAGTTAAACCTCCGAGACAAGAAAACGCCCGCAGTCACCTCGCGTGGGATGAGGTCAACCAGAAGACATTAACGATACGGTACACAAAAATCGGGCAATCGATGTCTCGGCTGCTCGCTCCTCTTACGCGAAGGATTATGAGCATAGTACATCGGGCAGGTCTCCTGACTCCTGGCTATAAACGCTCTTCATCTGGCCTTCCCATCCCATTCAATAATGAGACAGTGGCTGGCTCTCGTTTAATGAGAGAATGAATAGCTCACCAGTTACAGTAGCGCGACTGCGTCGGATTTACACCGACTTCCCTATTCTGCCCAAGCATCCGGCTCAGGCCACCCGATGACAACTGTAGATATCTGGCTGATCAATTCAGCCGATAATCTATTATAGACCAGTGCTCTGCTCGTGGTCAATGCGACCAATTGGCTGAAACCAGGTCCAATATTCTTGCGTCTTACCGTGCTCTGTGGTATACTCACATCCTGGCGGGAGACAAGTCTCGCGCTAAGATGATCATGCATCAAATACACACGCTCTTTGATCGACAAAAGCCCTGGTGTACCTCGATTGGCTAATTGAAGATACAGTGGTAGAGTAGGTAGGGTTATGTGAAGAATTGTTTTCACCAATGACCTTGTAGAAAGTTACCTTTGCGTCGAATAAGAAAAGAGCGGAGGACAAAAAGGGAGGATCTTGTTTTTGGCAAACATTATCTCGATGAAGCAGCTTCTTGAAGCTGGTGTTCATTTTGGGCACCAGACCCGTCGTTGGAACCCCAAGATGGCTCCATTCATCTTTATGGATCGCAATGGCATCCATATCATTGACTTACAGCAGACGGTTACACGCCTGAATGATGCTTACAAGTTTGTTGAACAAATAGCTGCTGAAGGTGGAACTATCCTATTCGTGGGCACCAAGAAACAAGCTCAGGAAGCTGTAGCTGAAGAAGCCACACGTTGTGGCATGTACTTCGTCAATCACCGCTGGCTTGGCGGTATGCTGACAAACTTCCAGACTATTCAGTTGCGCATTCGCTACTTACGCGAGTTGGAGACCCGTCGAGATCGAGGTGATTTCGATCGCCTTCCTAAAAAAGAAGTGCAGCATTTACAAGATGATATCGTGCGCCTTGAGCGCATTCTAGGCGGTATCAAAGATATGCGACGCCTTCCTAATGCGATCTTTATCATTGATACACGCAAAGAACGTACCGCTGTATTGGAAGCTCGTCGCCTGGATATTCCGATCATCGCCCTTGCTGATACAAACAGCGACCCCGATGAGATAGATTATCCTATTCCTGCTAATGACGATGCCATTCGCGCTGTACGCCTACTATGTGCCAAAATCGCTGATGCTGTCATTGAGGGCCGTCGCGAATTAGAAGCACAACAAAAGGATAGCGAACCTGAAGCTGAGGAAGTTGGAGAACCTGAAGAGTCTTCCCTTGCTAACAGTACCGACGAAAACATTTCGATCTCTATTCCAGACGAACTAGAATTGGTGAAAGAGACCCCGGAATTATCTGCTGAACCTGAACTGGTTGCGGAAGAGGCAAAGTAGGGACTTTGGCCATGCTTATAAGCTGCCCAGGCCCTATCTACGATCAGCGACCCGATGTCTGAACATACTTGAAGTATAAACAGGCTGGGCTATATTAGAACTCAGAGGCGGGAGATAGGACCGTGTTCCTTCTCCCGCTTCATATTGTATTGTAAAACGGCTTTATACTATACCATTTTTGTCAAGCACTCGGGTAACAAAATAGATGGACAGTAGCAATTGTGCTTTCATCTAGAACCCAAGTATCATACAACAGTGAGATTGAGGAGTGAACAGTTATGAACTACACTGCTGCTGATGTCAAGAAGTTGCGCGATGAGACAGGTGCAACGTTCGCCGATTGCAAGAATGCATTAACCCAGGAGAAATCCTGGGATGAGGCTGTTAAATGGCTTGAGGCTAGAAGTGATCACAAGGCTGAGAAAATGATGGCTGCCGGTCGTGAAACCAAGCAGGGAGGCATCTTCTCCTATGTCCATCATAACAACAGTCTGGGTGTCTTACTAGAACTTAACTGCAGCACCGACTTTGTTGCTCGTAGCGATAGTTTTCGCCAGCTAGCCAGTGACATTGCCTTGCAAATCGCAGGCGTTGCCCCCAAGTACATCAACTATGATGACGTGCCGACCGAGGTTGTTGAAGAAGCCCGTATAGCAATTCTGGAAGATCCTTCAATGGAGCGTGTTCCAGAAGCAAAGCGCGAGGAGGTCATTAACAACAAACTCAAGAAGGTATTGGGTGAGCAGGTATTGATGATGCAGCCCTGGATTAAGGATGAGACAGTAATTGTGGGCGACCTTGTGAAAAAGGCTATTGCCGAAACAGGTGAGAATATTGTATTGCGGCGCTTCAGTCGCTTTGCGCTGGGCGAAGAGTAATACAATTGCGCATGGGAGACCACATATCATGGCTCAAGAGACTTCATCCCTGGTATATCAGCGTATACTGCTTAAATTGAGTGGTGAGGCGCTCTGTCTTAGCAAAGGTTATGGTATCGATGCTCAGACAGTACGTCGTATTGCAGGTGAGGTTCAAAAAGTTCATGCGCTCGGTGTAGAGATAGCTGTAGTTATCGGAGGCGGAAATATCTGGCGCGGCGCCGATGCCGCTGCAACAGGTATCGACCGCGCAACTGCCGATTATATGGGTATGCTTGCTACGGTCATGAATTCGCTTGCCATGCAAGATGCCATGGAAAAATTGGGTATGGTCACACGTGTGCAGACAGCAATCGAGATGCCCCCTGTGGCTGAACCGTTTATTCGTCGTAGGGCGGTACGTCACCTTGAAAAGGGGCGTATAGTTATCCTTGCTGCGGGAAGTGGTAACCCATTTTTTACAACCGATACTGCTGCTGCACTCCGTGCTGTTGAACTCAATGCTCAAGTTTTGCTCAAGGCTACCAAAGTGGATGGTGTTTATGACGATGATCCCATGCGTAATCCAAATGCACAGAAGTTCGAGGAATTGAGCTATATGCGGGCGCTCAATATGGGACTCAAGGTTATGGATAGCACCGCGCTCTCGCTATGTAAAGACAACCACTTACCTATTGTTGTATTCAACCTTAATGAGGTAGGTGCGCTTGAAGACCTCGTTCGTGGCAAAAAGCGCGGAACGCTCGTTCATAATATGAATGATGTTGAAGTCCAATTTATCACGCCCGTGTAGCATTATCGACAACGCAAGAGGCACAGGGGATACTCTGGCTTTATAAAGGGAGCATTGCTATGGTAGATGATATTTTCGAAGATGCTGAACGACGTATGCAAAAAGCAGTTGAAGTCCTGAAACAGGACCTGGCATCAATTCGAACTGGTCGTGCCAGTTCAGCGCTTGTAGAACGTATTACGGTTGATTATTACGGAGCACCAACGCCGATTAATCAGGTAGCCTCGATTTCTGTTCCTGAAGCTCGATTGTTGGTAATTCAACCCTGGGATAGGAAACTTCTGATTGATATCGAAAAAGCGATCCAGAAATCTGATCTTGGGATTAATCCAAACAACGATGGTCAGGTGATCCGTCTTGCTATTCCCCCACTCAACGAGGAGCGTCGTCGGGAAATGGTTAAGACCCTCCATAAGAAATTGGATGAGCATAAAGTCGCTATTCGTAATATTCGTCGCGACGCACATGACAAATTGCGCGATCGTGAGAAAAAGAAGGAAATTTCCGAAGACGAGCTGAAACGAAGCGAAGATCGCTTGAAGAAACTCACCGACCGCTTCACTGACGAAATGGAGAAGGTCGGGAAAACTAAGGAACTGGAAATTTTGGAGGTCTAACCTTGACCAGGATTCAAAATCTCTTTCCCTCTTCGCAGGAGAAAGAGAAGGTACAGTCGCAATCCGTTGCAGCCAATCAGCAATCTCTAGACCAATCACCTTATACACTGCGCCACATTGCTATCATCATGGATGGTAATGGGCGTTGGGCAACCAAACGCCACCTTCCACGTCTTGCGGGACACAAGGCTGGGGTAAACGCGTTACGGCGCGTACTTGAATTTGCAGTCGATGAACATATCGAAATGCTCAGTGTATATGCCTTCTCAACTGAAAACTGGGGTCGACCACGCATTGAGGTGGAAGGGCTAATGCGTCTTTTCTGGGAGACAATTCGCTCAGATATTGAGAAACTGCATCGCGAGGGCGTGCGTCTGCGCCATCTTGGTCGTCTTCAAGACCTCTCTCCCGACATTCAAAAAGCTGTGCGAGACTCAGTTGAGCTTACGCGTAATAATACTAGTATCGGCCTTAATGTCTGTTTCAACTATGGGGGACGAGCCGAATTGGTAGATGCGATTCGCCAGATTATTGCTGACGGTCACGATCCCAACGCGATTACCGAGGAATTAATCAGTTCCTACCTCTATACTCGTGATTTACCAGACCCTGAAATGGTCATTCGTACTGCTGGGGAGATGCGCGTCAGTAACTTCTTACTCTGGCAATCAGCTTACAGTGAGTATTACGCAACACCAACTCTCTGGCCTGATTTTGGGAAAGAAGATTTACACTCTGCATTGGAGAGCTTCCGTCATCGCCAACGACGTTTTGGACGTCTCTCGGTATCATAGTATATAATGAGAAAATGCAGAGGTATCATTCGTTCGCATCACATGAACATAGCTTTTTAGTCTCACTCTGAAAGCTCTTTCTAGTGTCATTCTGAACGAAGTGAAGAATCTCAGGCAGAGGTATCACTCCTCATATCAAAAAACATAACAGCCGGTACCCATATGATTTGAGGGCTGCTATAAGGAGCCATGTGCAACCTGTAAGCGAACAAGAAATACGAACGAATGCCTCAGAGAAGGACAGCAGACAGTGGAATCGCACCGTTGGCCAACGTGTCATTACGGCTGTCATTGCTATACCAGTTGTACTGGCTTTCGTTTGGCTCAGTGGTTGGTGGGGATTTGCTGTAGCCATCATTGCTGTAATTCTAAGCGTCTATGAGCTACATAATATGATGGTCCACGAGGGCTATCATCCTCTGATATGGATGAGTTTTGCGTTAAGTATACTCTTCCTATTAGCCGCTATGTTTCCTCCGCAGCGACTTATACTCCTCGAGGTTGGTCTAAGTGCGGCCCTCCTCATTACATTGCCGCTTTTGTTCATCCGCAAAAAACTTGATGGTGCCATGGTAGATTGGTCTCTCACGCTTGCTATTCCAGTGTATTTAGGTTGGCCACTAAGCGTTTTCCTATTGTTACGTGGGTTCCAGGGTGGAATAACTCCTGGCTTCTGGTGGGTCCTGACAGTGTTTCTTGGAGTCTGGGGCTTTGACTCAGGAGCATTTTTCGCCGGGCATTTCTTCGGTAAACACAAACTCGCTCCGGCTATCAGCCCCGCTAAGACCTGGGAAGGAGTAGCAGGCGGTCTGGTATTTTCAATTGCTGCTGCTCTTTTACTGACTACATGGCCTCTTGGTGTCCCCTGGTATTTAGCAATTCTCCTGGGTATTCTGATTGGTATTGCCTCGACACTCGGTGATCTGGCTGAATCTCTTATCAAACGCCAGACTCATGTCAAGGATAGTGGGCAGTTTATGCCCGGCCACGGCGGTTTACTTGACCGCATCGATAGCTTGCTATTTGCAGTAATCGTTGTGTTTATATTTGCCCAAATTGTTGGAAAGCTCTAACTTTAGCCAACTTCATACATCCGTGCTATAATTATATATGGGCGAACTGAGTGTTCGCCCATTTCTGTCTGCACGATGTCTGCTCAAGCCAGGCTACAGCTAGCTTGAGCACTCTGCATGCACTCGCTCTTGTCGTCTATGACAGCACTGTTGACAGCAAGAGATCACAGAGAAGGCGGCAGCAAGACCTGTGGCTTTAGCCCAGTGATGAATGCCGCGCTCCTGTCTCATAACTATATCCATCAGAGCGCTGAACAGGCCGACAATA
>DATMNR010000386.1:0-14402 GCA_035568795.1 Ktedonobacteraceae bacterium | reverse complement strand
ACACGATATCCAGTAAACATTTCCACATCCCCATTGTCCATTCGCACCGGAAAATTAACGATCAACTCACGTTTTGGTTTACGCAAAATCGCCCGCATTGATTGCGAAAGGCCCAGGCGATCAGCCGCTTCATCAAACTGCGCAATCGCCATATCATAAGGATTAACGATATCGATAGCCATAGAAAAAATACCTCCTGTCTCTCATGGCCTGTTCCCAAAGCCATGAATGCTGCTACGCATACTGAAGCACCAGCGCTTCACTTCATGTACACTCAACTAAGACGAACGCTTTACAGTGACGTAACGTACAAAGTGTTCCTAATGAACGATAAACATAGACGAAAGCCCGCCAGGGGAAGTCAGGCGGGCCTACAATTGTTTTTCAATTTCAGTATAACACCCTATAAGAGGGGCATTCAAGGTAAGCACACTCCTTGTAGCTTAATGTTGCTCCAGATACACATTTGACCAATCGCCGAAATAGAGCCCGGTGTTATTCAGACTCACTCCTTGTACCCAGGGTGGAATAATCGCTGCCAGTGATTGGTGGTCAAGAGGTAACCAGCCAACATCGGATATGGCGATTTGCTCAGCTTGATTGTAGAGCTGGATGCGCGCATCACCCGTCATTTGCTCAGCTTGTGTCACTAGCTGATCGAACTGTGGATTGTTCCAATCACCGCTATTATTTGAAGCAGTTGAAAACAGATTCAACGTCAGCCAATCATATGGGTCTGGGAAATCTGCACTCCACTGTGTAAAACCGAATTGTACCTGGTGATTAGCAGTCTCAGTATTATAGGCATTCAGCTCTACTGGCAACAACTTCACTTGAATCCCTAACGCAGTTTGCCACATCTGTTGTAATGCATCCGCATCTGATTCAGTTACCTGCGAACTGGGATACGAGAATGTGATAGGTGGTACTTTACTGACATCTGGATAAGCGGATTGTAAAGCTGCAAGCGCTTTACTCTTATCATATACCAGCCCCTGGTAATTTGGTTGATAACCAGGCATTCCAGGGGGAATAATAGTTGGAGCAGGAATCGCTGAACTTTTGAATATAGCTGTTGCCAACTCTTCTTTGTCAGTAGCATAAGCAAATGCTTGACGTACCGCAGCATTATTAAAAGGTGCCATTTTATTGCTAAAGAAAAGCAGGTCGGTTTGTAGCAATGATTCGCTCACAAAGCCTGTCATTCCTTTCGCAGTAGCGAGATCCTGTGGCGTAATATTCCATACAAAATTATATTGACCAGCCTGGTAAGCTTTAAATGCTGTCGATTGATCATTAACAAAAAGCATATCAACTTCTGTCAACTTTGTCTTAGCAGCATACCAATGGGGATTAGGAACAAACACCATCTTTGTATTATGGTCCCATTCTTTTACCATAAATGGACCAGTACCTATTGCATTGCCTGCTGCATGGTTCACCCAATCTGTCTGTCCATACTGATTGATAACCGTTTGATTCAGAGGGAAAGCAATTGAGTTTGCCATTATTTGTAGGAAATAGGCTGTTGGTTGTTTTAATGTGATCTGCAAGGTGTTATTGTCAATTGCCTTAACCCCTGCTAACGTTTTAGTTTTGCCATTATTCACTTCATCTGAACCAAGGATTGGGCCTAAAAAGAATGATGCAATTGGAGATTTTACCTCTGGAAGAAGTGCTCTGGTCAATGTATACACATAACTTTGCGCTGTGACAAGAGTTCCATCCGAAAATGTAATTCCTTGTTTAAGTGTGAAAGTATAAACTTTGTTGTCAGGGGAAATAACCCAGGTGGCCTGGTCGGGCACAACATTTAAATTTTTGTCAAATTTCACCAGGCCTGTATAAATCATACCAACAGCAAGAGCAGAATTGGAATCTGGCCCCAGCGCCGGATCAAGAACGCCAATGTCTCGTGTGCCAACATTGGGGAAGGTTAATACCTGACTAGTTGCAAGTGTAGGTGTTCCACTTGCTGTTGGAGTACTCGAAGTGGCTCCTGCACAAGCTGCCAGAATAATGAGCAATGAGCTTAGGAGCGGTATGATAGCAGGGAACCTATTGATTTGTCTAATAGAAAATTGATTATGCATTTATTACCTCACTCCCTGAAGAAAATACCAAAGAGGTATCTAAAAGGAAGGCTTTGATGTCTGGTATTTTAGTATACCATATACTTCTGCTTAACCCATTAAAGTTACCTGATCTTTAAAGCCTGATTGCTTCATCATATCACAGTTGGCTTAGAAATGATTACTCATTGACTTTTAGTAACCATGGACAAACCCATACATGTACGTCTATAATATTGTGAGAAAACATTCTGTTCAACGGAGAGCAGGAGGAGCAAATATGCAAGTTCGTGTGATTGGCGTCCCAATGGATTTAGGTGCTGATCGACGAGGAGTCGATATCGGAGCCAGCGCAATCCGCTACGCAGGTCTCAATGACCAATTAAGCCACCTCAATTATGAGGTACATGATGTGGGTAACATCATTGTACCCCAGCCTGAAAGTCAGCCGATCGGTAGTACCCAATTGAAATACCTCGAACCAATTTTAATGGTCACCGAAGAGTTAGCTGATGCGGTGACATCAGCGCTCATAGCAAAAGAATTTCCCCTTATTCTTGGAGGTGATCATAGTATCGGCCTCGGATCCATAACCGGCGTAACCCGTGTTTACAAAGATATAAGTGTAATATGGATAGATGCCCATGCTGATTTTAATACTGAAGATACTACTCCTTCTGGAAATATCCACGGTATGATTCTGGCTGCTCTTGCCGGCATCGGTAATAGTCGTCTAACCGACATTGGTGGATGGGCGCCTAAGCTCGACCCGCAAAAAATTATCATTGTTGGTGCTCGTGAGCTTGATTTCGGTGAACGTGAACTTTTACGCTCACATCACGTCCACGTCTTTACTATGTCCGATATCGATCAACGTGGCATCTCAAATGTTATGAGCGAGGCTCTCTCCATAGCAGAAAAAGCCAGTGACGGCATTCACCTGAGCCTCGATATGGACGCTCTCGATCCAGTACACGCGCCAGGAGTGGGTACACCTGTACGCGGCGGTTTAACCTATCGTGAAGCCCATATGATCATGGAGCTTATAGCTGATTCCGGTCGTCTTATTGGGATGGATGTTGTTGAAGTAAACCCAATTCTCGATCGAGAAAACGCAACAGCGCTGCTTGCTGTTGAACTGGTCATGTCTGCCCTTGGAAAGAAAATCATCTAAGCCGGGAGGTATGCGGGGTCTGCTTGATCCAGTGCGTCAACCTTTCGCCGGGAGCATAAGGAGATATCCTTCAACAATCTCCTTATGTAAAATATTCTAGAAACCAAAGAGGAGGGAGGGTAAGTAGCATTCTTGTTACTTGCCAAACATACAATGGATGCGAAAGTAATCTTTATGAACGGCGAATTCAAACCCGCCGAACAAGGTGTAATTCCTGTTCGTACCCACGGATTCTCCTATGGAACCGGTTGCTTTGAAGGGGTCCGCGGCTACTGGAATGAAGAAGATCAACAAGTCTACCTCTTCCGTCTTCGCGAGCATTATGTCAGATTCCTTAATTCTTGCAAGATACTTCAAATCTCACTACCTTATACAGTCGAGCAACTGGTTGATATAAGTCTTGAATTGATTAAGCGCAATGATCAGAGAGAAGATGTCTACCTGCGACCAATGGCCTACAAAAGTGATGAGATTATCGGTGTGCGCCTTCATAACCTGGAGGATCATATTATCATCACATCTGAACCAGTTGGCAACTACATAGCTATTACTGGGCTTCATTGCGGCGTTTCCTCGTGGAGACGTATTGATGATAATGCAATTCCAGCAAGAGCAAAGATCACTGGATCCTACGTCAACTCTGCTTTTGCTAAAAGTGAAGCCATGCAGAACGGCTTTGATGAAGCGATCATGTTGACTCACGAAGGTCATGTTTCAGAAGGGAGTGCCGAAAACATTTTCTTACTGATGAATGGTGAATTTGTCACTCCATCCCCAACAGAAAACATTCTTCTCGGTATTACTCGTGAGACAATTATTGAACTTGCTCGACGCGAGTTTGGCAGAATCACTCGCGAACGTCAAATCGATCGAACCGAACTGTATATAGCAGATGAAATTTTGCTTTGTGGTACAGGCGCACAAATTGCACCCGTGATCAAAGTCGATCATCGTCTTATAGGCGACGGAACAATCGGCCCAATCAGTAAAGCATTGCAGCAACTTTACTTCGATGTAGTACGAGGGCGTATTCCCGATTATCGGGCTCAGTGGTGTACCCCTGTCTACACTACAACGTCTCAAGTAACTCTACCAACTGGCACAAGCTCAGAGGTTCTTGATTAGAGCTTGTTCCTGTACACTAGAAGAAAAGGAGAGATGCGAAATACCGTATCTCTCCTTTTCTTCTAGTGTACAGGAACTTATTAACGCTTCGTATATTGTGGCGCCTTGCGAGCACGTTTCAAACCTGGCTTCTTGCGCTCCTTCATTCGTGGGTCGCGCGTCAGGTAACCTGCTTTACGCAATGCAGCTTTCCACTCAGGATTCACGCGTACAAGGGCACGAGCAACGGCGTGACGAATGGCACCTGCTTGACCATTAGTACCACCGCCAACCACTCGCACCGTCATGGTATACTCTTTATCCATATCGAACAAGCGTAATGGGGCAGTCATAGTTGATGCAATGGCGTCACGCTGCCCAAAATATAGGCGGCTACTTTTGCCATTGACGGTGATGCTGCCATCACCATTTGGGTAGAGGCGCACGCGGGCTACTGCCGTCTTGCGCCGTCCCATACCGTAGTAATACTCACCTTTGATGGTATCGGCCAAGGTAGGTACTCCTCTCCTTTAGTTACTCAGCTTGAACAGCCTCATTTGGCTGTTGTTTCAACAACGCTTCTGGACCTGTCCAGGGAATTGGCTTCTGTGCTTGGTGCGGATGTGTTGGACCTGCATATATCTTGAGATGGGACATAATATCCGCTCCCAGCCTATTATGCATTACCATGCCCTTTACAGCATGCTGCAAAGCGCGCTCAGGATACTTTCCCGTTAGTGTCTGCCGCAATGTTGTCTTCTTCAAGCCACCAGGATACTGGCTATGGCGATAATAGATCTTTTGATCCATGCGCCTGCCAGTTACAGCAATTTTCTCAGCATTTATTACAACCACAAAATCACCACTTTGTAAGTGCGGCGTGAATGTTGGCTTATGCTTTCCACGCAAAATCTGCGCGATTTGTGAAGCCAGACGACCCAATACCTGGCCCTCGGCATCGATAATATACCACTGAGGTTTCAGGTCTGCAGCCTTGGCACTATACGTCTTCATCATCGTTTGTTCTGCCCTCTTTTGCTTGTCAAAAATCTTCAGGATACGCTACCCGTACCAGGCAAAGTCCATGCGATGGAGCTGCTGATCCAGGATGCGTCTTCTCGGCGCGTTGCACAATAATGACAAATTCATCGAGACTCAGTCGTCTCTGCCCTACGAGCAACAACGTTCCAACAATCCTGCGAACCATCCCCGTAAGGAAGGCGTCCGCGGTAAAATCACAATAGATAAGTGCATCTTGACGCTTGCAACTCGCCTCAAGCATCGTACGAATACTGGAATGCGGCCCCAATTTCAACGGATTTGTCTCATCAGGACTGCGCCCAAAGGCTCCAAAATCCTTGCGTCCCAATAATAGCTGGCACGCTTCATTCATCAAATCAACTTCTAGTTGCTGAGGCCTATGAAAACTATACCTTGCTCTTAATGGTGATGGTACCTCATAGTTCCAGATCGTATATCGATAAGAGCGGTTATTTGCGCTATAACGCGCGTGAAAGTCATCAGATACTTCTTTTGTCCACTGCACAGCCACCGACCTGGGTAAAACTGCATTGATAGCCTTCGTCCATACATGCGAAGTCAGTTCCGCATCCGAGCTAAAGTGGATCACCTGTCCGCTTGCATGCACTCCTGCATCTGTACGCCCAGCGCCAAACACAACAGACATCTTACCCGAGATACGCTCAATCGCCTCTTCTAAAGTACCCTGTATCGTTGGTCCATGATCACGTGATTGGCGTTGAAAGCCGTGATAGTCAGTGCCATCATACTCAATCCCACACGCGAGTTTCATGATTATGCAAAGATCCTAGCAGAGTACGTTCTCGCAGAGCTATTTCTACACCAGGGCAATTTGTGCCATCTCGGCAGCATCACCCAAACGCCTGCCAAGTTTCGTAATACGGGTATAACCGCCGGGACGGCCAACATAGCGAGGTGCGAGTTCATCAAAGATCTTCTTGACAACCAATTCATCAGGAAGTGCTTTCAAGATTTGACGGCGTGCATGCAATTCTATCACCATTGCTTCATATGCTGTCTGTAACGCTTCCTCTGCTTCATTTTCGTTCGAAATGATGCGAAGTAGTTCTTCTCGACGATCCTTAAACTTCTTCTCCAGGAACTTGCGCCCCTTATCAGTCAAAGGTGGCTTACCCTGATCAGCGCGATCTTCATTCGAAAAAACCTGCTTTTCAAGCGAGAAGCGACCTTTGCGTGCAAAAGCCAGGATTTGAGCAGCTTTCTCATTATCAGATACAACTGAAGCCATGTGTTCCTGAGAAGCAAGATACCCTCTAATAGCTATAGTTAATAACTTTTCAGTTTCACCCCGAATAGCACGCGCGCGTGCCTCAGTGGTCTTTATCCGATCATAGCGGATAAGCCCTGCCATCATGTTCCGACGTGCAGAACGTCGGCGTGGCTCCGGCATACTCATCCGATTACCGGCAACTCGGTGCCTCAACTCAGTCCTCCATTTCGTGATCGCCGTCCAGGTCGGCCCCAACAGCACTGGTACGTGGATTTGGCAGGAAGTTGCGTAAGAGCAATCGCTCACGCAGTTCTTGCAAACTCTTCTCACCAAAGTTTCGTACGCCAAGCAAATCTTCTTCATTCATCGACAATACCTGGCCCACTTTTGTAATGTTACTACGCTTGAGGCAGTTATATGCACGTACCGAAAGATCAAGTTCCTCTATAGGAGTGTCATACATCTTCTGTGGTATTGGTATACTGCTCAAAGGTGGCTTTTCTGGCTCAACCAATGTAGCCCGATAGTTAGCGAGCTGCGTAAAGTGGCGCACCAGAATATCAGCACTCTGACGTAATGCCTCATCCGGTAAGAGCGTACCATCAGTCCAGATATCAAGAACAATTTTATCGTAGTTTGTCATTTGCCCAACACGCGTATGCTCAACGGCATAATTCACCTTTTGCACCGGTGTGTAAATGGCATCTACTGGAATCACCCCGATTGGCTGATCTTCTTTTGAATCGGCGGGTACATAACCCCTTCCTGTTTCAACAACCAGTTCCATCTCGAGGCGAGCATCTTCATTATCAAGTGTCGCAATATAGAGATCAGGATTCACAATCTCTACTGTACTCGGCGCCATAATGTCCGCTGCTGTTACTATACGCTCTCCACTCACTTCCAGACGCATCGAAACTGGATGATCTGAAAAGGAGCGTAGGCGCAGTTTTTTGACGTTCAGCACGATATCTGTAACATCCTCCATCACATGAGGAATGTCTTGAAATTCATGCTGAGCCCCATCAATGCGAATAGAGGTCACTGCTGCTCCTGGGAGAGAAGAGAGTAACACACGCCGCAGCGCATTGCCCAGGGTCATTCCATACCCAGCCTCTAAAGGCTCAATATCATAGCTCGCATAGTTTCCCTGAGTTTTCGTATTTTTAATGCGAGGCAGAGTAATTTCTTCCAAGGTCAAACCTGCCTTTCTTTTCCTACCATCCAGATCCTGCTTCTCTATAGAGGAATATTTAGAGACTGTACCGGGCATTCTGCCTCTAACCCTATCACCACCAGAAGAATTCTCGGAAAAGTTGGTAGTCCAAGAGTCCTGCGCCTTTTAACGGCCTTATTATACAGACCGATGAAGGCATATACCCATCCGCTGATCGACGTATTATCTATAATATGTATTCAGAAATGCTGCTGTCGGACTTTATAGACATCCTGTTAACAATGCGTTGTATCTACCTATCTGCCAGACAGAATGTAAGGTGACAGCTAGAAAGTTGTGGCTACATCTTTCTCATCTGAATATCAGGAAGCATTACCGTTGGTAATATTCGACCACCATCTGTTCTTCAAATGGCAGTTCTAGTTCTGTGCGCGAAGGTAGCGACATGACACGACCTGTCATCTCATCGATGTTCAGGCTGAGCCAGGCAGGCACACCTTTTTGTGCCAGCAGCAATGCGCGTGTCTTGAAATATTCAAGCCCTTTACTTCTCTCACGCACACTAATCACATCATTCGGTTTTGCAACGAATGAAGGAATATCAGTTTTACGACCATTTACAGCGAAATGACCATGGCAAACAAGCTGGCGAGCCTGCGCGCGCGAGTCTGCGAACCCCAGGCGATACACCAGATTGTCCAGACGCATCTCCAGAATTTGGAGCAGATTCTCACCAGTCCTACCTGGACGGCGGGCTGCTGTATCAAAGGTCTTACGGAACTGGCGCTCCAGCAAGCCATATGTGCGTCTTACCTTCTGCTTTTCACGTAATTGCAACGCATAGCCTGAAGCTTTGCGTTGTCGACCCGTACCATGTTGTCCTGGCCGGGTGTTGCGGCGATCAAGAGTACACTTTGTCATGCACTTGTCGCCCTTTAGAAAAAGTTTTACCCCCTCACGCCTGCACAACTTGCAGACGGGGCCGGTATAACGGGCCATGTAGTTGACTCCTCCTCACACGCACTTCACGGGTTACACGCGACGCCGCTTCGGCGGTCGGCAGCCATTGTGCGGAATAGGTGTTACATCGATTATCGAAGTGATATTCAGTCCAGCAGCTTGTAACGAGCGAATCGCCGCCTCACGGCCAGAACCAGGCCCTTTGACGTACACCTCGATTTGCCTCAAACCATGTTCCATCGCCTTGCGTGCTGCCGATTCTGCTGTGACCTGTGCAGCATATGGGGTGCTCTTTCGTGAGCCTTTGAAGCCCTGTCCGCCAGCGCTTCCCCAGGAGATGACATTACCATTGGGGTCTGTCAAAGTGACGATTGTGTTGTTAAAAGTTGCTTGGATATGTGCCTGACCACGCGGAATGGACTTGCGTTCACGTCGCCTTGGCTTGCCTGTTGATTTCTTTTTGTCTGCCGCCATACGTTTGCAATACCTCCCCGGCGTTACTTCTTAGCTGTTGCTCTTTTCTTGCCTGCCACTGTTCTCTTCGGACCACGACGTGTGCGCGCATTGGTGCGCGTACGCTGACCTCGCACTGGCAGATTGCGACGATGACGCATACCACGATAAGAGCCGATTTCAATGAGCCGCTTAATGTTCATGTCCACTTCGCGGCGTAGATCTCCCTCAACCTTGTGTTCGCGGTCGATTACTTCGCGAAGGCGGTTGACTTCTTCTTCAGTCAGATTTTTCACCCGTGTGTCAGGGTCAATCCGTGTTCGCTCCAGGATCTTACGACTTGTTGTTAAGCCGATCCCATCAATGTACGTCAGCGAAATCTCCACACGTTTGTCGCGTGGAATGTCAACGCCGGCGATTCTAGCCATCTTTTCCTCCAGTTTCGAACCTCGAGTTTCAAGTTCAGTCGGTGCTTGAAACTTGAAACATTTAATTAGCCCTGCTTTTGCTTATGCTTTGGGTCTTTACTACAGATAATCATTACGACTCGATTACGCCGAATTACCTTGCAGCTCTCACAACGCGGTTTTACAGAAGCACGTACTTTCATAATTTGCCCTCCTCACGTTCTATAGCACGAAATGGAATAAGTAAAAGTGATAGATAGTTCATCCAGCCACTCAATCTTTCCGTCCTGTCCATCTACACTACATACCCTGTCTACTCTCGTCATTAAAGATGCTCATCGGAAGAAATGGAAGAGTGAAAGAGAGGGGTACACCGCCTCACGATCTCACGCGCCATGTTATGCGACCACGTGTCAGGTCATAGGGTGAAAGTACTACCTTCACTTTATCCCCCGGCACAATACGCACAAAGTTCATTCGTATTCTCCCCGAGAGAACAGCAAGAACGTGGTGTTGTTCATCGATTTCAACCTTAAACATGGCATTAGGGAGGGCCTCTATTACTTTACCCTCTACTTCAATTTCATCCTTCTTTGGCATAGCATCCTTTCTCTAACGACGACTTTAGGAGTAATGATTCCAAGATAAAATGGCAGCAGTTGACACTGCTGCAGCCAACTACGAATTATAGCACAAATTTGCATAAATGTCGAGTGATATTTCTATCACTTTTGATACTTCTCTACAAAGTTTGCCTGGTCCGTATCACACTCAGAAGCGACTGCTGCACCTGGTTGATTTCCTGGTTTCCATCCACTTCTACCAATTTCTTCTGATTCCCGTAGTAATCAAGCAATCGAATCGTCTCATTGAAAAAGATATCCAATCGCTTCTGAACCGCTTCTCCTGTATCATCAGAACGTTGGTACAATTCACTTCCATCTATATCGCAGACACCAGGCACTTTTGGCATATGCGTATTTATATTATAAACGTGCTGTTTCGCCCTGCAGATATAGCGTCCCGAAAGCCTTTTAAGCAATTCTTCACGAGGAACTTGCAGATAAATTGCAAGATCTATCTGCTTTCCAACTGCCTGTAACCCTTTATCCAAAACCTCTGCCTGGGCCACTGTGCGCGGAAAGCCGTCAAACAACACTCCTAGTGAACAATCAGGCTCTTCGAGACGTTTTACCACCATCGTTACAGTCAGATCATCAGGAACCAGCTCCCCACGATCTATATATGCTTTGGCTTTAATTCCTAGCTCAGTCTTCTCATCAATCGCTTTACGAAAGAGGTCACCACTGGCAATATGAGGAACTCCAAGTGTTTGCGATAGTAATTCGGCTTGTGTTCCCTTGCCCGATCCCTGTGCGCCAAACAGGATAATATACACGTTTACCCTCCGGTATTAACCTTTTAAGTTAGAAATCCCGAATAGTTCCGCATCACCATCTGGGCTTCAATTTGTCTAACTGTATCCAGCACTACACCTACTACAATCAAGAGCGCAGCGCTACTCAGCAGTTGGTTTCCACCCACGCGAGCAAAAAAAGGTAAAACCGCTACTGTTCCTAGAAATAGCGCACCACCTAACGTTACTCGATTGAGGATGTCGTTCAAGTGTTTGCGTGTCGCTTCGCCCGGCCGATAACCAGGAATGTGCGCACCTTGCTTCTGTAACGTTTCTGGTATGTTCTGTTGTTGCCATACAACATACGCGTAGAAGTACGTAAATGCAACTACTAATACAAAGTAAATGGCCCAATAGTACCATGTTGACGTATTAGCAACATAGGTTCCAATCCAATTCGCAAAATTTGCCAACCAGGTAGTATTACTGGCCGCGAGGTATTGGGCCAATACTGCCGGAAAGATGAGCATGGACTGAGCAAAGATGAGCGGGATCATTCCAGCGCTGTTTACCTGCATCGGAATATACGTCCGTTGGGCCGTACCCACCAGCATTCCTCGCCCCACCATGCGCTTAGTCGGATACTCAATTGGTACGCGTCTCTGTCCCTGATACACATACACTATTGCAAGGATTGTCACTAAACCGATAAGCAAGAAGACCGCTATACTTACAATGCTACCTGTTGAGCTAGCCGTATAACCCTGTTGTACAAACTGGGGAATTCGACTCACAATACCACCAAAGATGATAATTGAGATACCATTTCCGACACCGTTCTCCGTAATCAGCTCACCAATCCACACCAGAACCATTGTACCTGCTACCAGAGAAAGCACAATTGCCCAGGATTCCAGCGCATAACTCGGATCGAAGAGGCTGAAGTTCGTCAACACACCATAACGCACAAAAATCGCTGTATTGCCAAGTGCCTGTAAGAATGCTAATGGCACCGTTACAATACGCGTGATCTGGCTAAAGCGCAAGCGTCCGGCTTCGCCTTCGCGATTCATATTCTCTAACGCAGGTATAATCGGCATGAGAAGTTGCATGACGATAGTCGCGGTAATATATGGGTAAACTCCTAACGCAACTATAGAGAACTGTTGCAATGACCCACCAGAAAAGACATCCAGTAATCCGAGTAACTGGCTCAGATTCTGATTGCCGCTCGACGAAAAGAGATTAGCCAGGGCTTGCTCTTCGGTGTGCGTCAAGGGTACAGGGATATGGGCAAGAACACGGAAAACTAGTAACATTAATAAAGTGAAGAGAATCTTTTTGCGTAGATCTGGTATTGTCCAGATACTGCGCAGCCTTTCCCACATGGGAGTCTCCTTTCACGAAACAACGCAGATACAACACTAAGACATAACGAGCAGCTACGCTTTAGTGTTGTATGGCGATGGTACTTTCTTGCCTTCTTCGTCCCTACGTCTCTTCGTCTTTGGCTTCCCGTACGCTTTTTTCGGAATTATCTCAACAGTTCCGCCCGCGGCTTCGATCTTAGATCGAGCTCCGGCAGTGAACTTATGAGCACGTACAGTTAAAGCTCGGTCCAAATCACCATCGCCAAGGATTTTCACCAAACCTTTGCCCTCGGCCTTTGTCATAAAGCCTTGTGCTACTAGATCATCCGGAGTAATCTGAGCGCCCGCTTCAAAGAGCTTAAGATCAGTAACGTTTACAATAGCATAGTCATGACGAAAAGCCAGGTTGCTGTTGCCAAGACCACGCACGAACGGCAGCCTTTTCGAAAGACGCGTCTGACCGCCATTAAATGCTCGATGTATTGTGCCGCCAGTGCGAGCCTTCTGGCCTTTTGTGCCACGACCAGCAGTCTTGCCACGGCCGGAGCCGTGTCCACGACCAATGCGCCTCTCACGTTTATGCGAACCAGGAACTGGCCGCAAATCAGAAAGTTTCATGAAACTACTTCCTCTACCTTTACCAGGTGGTTCACTTTCCGAATCATCCCGCGCATAGCGGGATTATCTTCATGCTCAACTGTCTGCTGGAGTTTATGCAACCCCAACGCACGAATAGTTGCCTTCTGGTCTTTTGCATAGCCAATTGCGCTTTTAACCCATTTAACACGCAGTTTTGCCATTTTTTTATCTCCAATCGCCGTCTATCTTCGGCGCTCGCCACCGCTCCGACGGTCACCTCGTTCACCGCCACCGCGGCGATCGTTCGACCCACCACTTCGACGGCTGCCTGTAGAGTTCCTACTATCACGAGCTTCCTCTTCGCGTATCGCTCGCGCTTGCGCAGCCTGCTCAGCCTGGTTGGCGGCAGCAATAGCAAGACGTTCTGCCTGCTTCTTACCGACTATTTCAGCAACCGTCTTACCACGCATAGCAGCCTCTTCATCGGCAGAGCGCAACTCGCTTAGCCCTTTCAGGCAAGCTTGAACTGTATTTGCCGCATTGGTGCTCCCCAGTGACTTCGTCAATATATCGCGAATGCCAACCGACTCCATTACAGCACGCACTGCTCCACCAGCAATTACACCTGTGCCTGGAGCCGCAGGCTTCAGCATAACCTCTGAAGCGCCAAAGCGTGTTTTTATCATAAAAGGTATAGTCGTTCCAGTCAGCGGCACTGAAATCAAATTCTTCTTAGCATCTTCCACGCCTTTGCGAATGGCTTCGGTATATTCGGCAGCTTTGCCTAGCCCATAACCGACATGGCCATTGCGGTCTCCAACGACTACGATCGCTCGTATGCTAAAGTGCCGACCGCCCTTGACTACCTTGGAGACACGGCTTACCTGCACGACTGTCTCTTCCAGGTTTAGTTTTGAAGCATCTATCCTTGGCATCTTATCTCCTAGTGGCCTAGAAACTCAGGCCTATTTCACGAGCGCCTTCTGCCAGCGCAGCCACGCGCCCATGATAGGCATAACCGCCTCGATCAAAGACGACATAACTGATACCTTTATCTTTGGCGCGTTGGGCAACCAGTTTACCAACTTCACGAGCAAGCGCTACTTTCCGATTGTCGGCAATTGCGTCTAAGGCTTCAACGGGCGTCTTTTTTACACCTTTTACTGCGCTTGGCAGTTGGGTTTTGACCTGAGTAAAAGGCTTGCCCCCCTTACTAGTATTGCCCTTTTGGGGTTGCCCGCCCTTTGTCTGGGCTTTCTCTGTCTTGGCCCCTTTTCCTTTGGTCGGAGCCGCCTCAGCAGTCATCTCTACTGGTACTGATTCTGAAACTGCTTCTTTTTTGGATTCCCCGGCGGAAGCAGATCTCTGCTCCAGCACTATGTTGCGCAAAGTCTCATCCAATGAAGAGGCTGAAGCCAATGTTTGACCAGTCGTATCATCAATTACTTGCGCGTAGATATGCATACCACTGCGATAG
>DATMNR010000385.1:0-2609 GCA_035568795.1 Ktedonobacteraceae bacterium | reverse complement strand
AAAAAGGTTACTATTATGCAAAATGAGACGCTACTGGAACATTGCATGGTGCAATTCAGCAACCAGTCCATAAGTCGGCGGCAAGCGATCTGTAAGGGATTGGGTATAGTGACTGCACTGGCGGGGGCTGGTGTAATGCTGGATGCTTGCACAGGAAATAGTTCGACAACGCAGGTAACACCAACACAAAGCAGCGGGCCTCCTTCAGTGGTAATTCAGTGGAACAATGCAGCATTACAAATGATCAAGAATGGTCATCTCGGCCCCCCAATCGTTGCGCGCGTGCTCGCGGTTGTTCATACCTGTATATATGATGCCTGGGCAGCTTACGATGATGTGGCCGTTGGAACTCGCCTTGGCAACACGCTACGACGTCCAGTTTCTGAGCGTACACTAGCCAACAAGGAAAAAGCAATCAGTTATGCTGCCTATCGCGCGCTGGTCGATCTCTATCCCGACCAGGCTGCCTACTTCAATACTTTGATGAATCACCTGGGATACAATCCATCAGATATGTCGACAGATAGCAGCACACCTGCCGGGGTGGGTAATGTGGCAGCACTGGCTGTGCTGAAATTCAGGCATGACGATGGCTCAAATCAACTAGGTAATCTTCATCCTGGAGCTTACTCTGACTACACGAGTTATGTGCCGAAGAACACTCCTACCACTATAGCAGACCCAAACGCATGGCAACCGTTGCGCGTCTCAACATCGCGCGGCATCTATGTTACCCAACAATATGTGACAGCTTTCTGCGGGATGATGACACCCTTTGCCCTCAGTTCGGCGTCACAATTTCGTCCATCGGGGCCAGCGGTCTATCCCTCGCAAGAGTATACGCAGCAAGCACAGCAGATACTTGATTACAGCGCCAATCTTAGCGATGAACAGAAAGTGATCGTGGAGTATTGGGCGGATGGCCCTGGCACAGTGCAGCCACCTGGCCATTGGAATCTATTTGCTCAATTTGTCACTCAGCACTACAATCTTGACCTGGATGCCCAGGTGAAGCTCTTCTTTATCATGACGAATGCCGTTTTTGATGCTGGCATAGCAGCATGGGAAACCAAACGTTTCTACAATTCCGAGCGTCCTATCACCGCTATACGCTTTCTTTTTGCGGGCAAACAGGTCAGGGCATGGGGAGGAGCGTATCAGGGCACGCAAGTCATTGAGGGCCAGAATTGGAGACCCTACCAGATCGCAACGATCGTGACACCAGCGTTTCCTGAGTACCTCTCAGGACATAGCACCTTTAGCGCGAGCGCGGCAGAGATACTCAAGCGCTTTACGGGAAGCGATACATTTGGCGCTTCGCAACTCATCAAAGCCGGGACAGCGCCTTTTGAACTCGGGCAGGTACCTGCGAACGATATCAAACTTTCATGGGCTACGTTTAGCAATGCCGCAGACCAGGCTGGAATGTCCCGGCGCTATGGCGGCATACACTTTGAACAGGGCGACCTGATGGGAAGAGCAATGGGGCGAAAAGGGGCCGAGGTCGTATGGAATAAGGCCCAGGCGTATATTCATGGCATCACTTAAGAGGCATTACTAGCAAATTGTTCGACAACTTCATACAGCACTCGCACTCCCCATTGTAGAGAACGAATACTCACACGCTCATCGTGACTATGAACACGCCTTCCCTCGTTTGCTCCAACATAAAGGCCTGGCACAAAGCCATATACCCTTGTTCCGAGTTTTGTGACATGCTTTGCATCGGTTCCACCTGTCAACAAGAAAGGTACAGCAGTTGCTTCGGGGTCATGTACTTTCAGAACACCCATGATCGTGTTGAAGAGGGGAGAATGAAGATCAGCTTCAAGCGGCGTCGAAGTGTCCAGCAAGGTGATTTCCGCTTCATGACCGAGAGCAGAGTGTAATTCTTCAAGAAACATTTCGGGTGTCCATCCGGGCAAGTTGCGTCCATCGATTGATGCCTCAGCCTCTGAGGGGATAACATTGATCTGCGAACCAGCATCGATGATTGTTGGAGTGACTGTATTACGCAACATGGCATGCATGCGTAGTTTCAGCGCTACATCAAGAGGAAGCCTATCGATTGCTGCATCGGCGGCTATTTCGTCAGCCAGCACTGCATGCAAGCTCTGAGCAATATCGTCAGGTTGTGTTTCTGCAATGTCGGCAATATATCCACGAAAAGTATCTGTAAAATGCACAGGCAGGAATTGAGGTGTGAATTTTGTAAGCATTGATGCCAGATCGAGAATGGGATTCTCGTAATGTGGAACCGAGCCATGGCCTGGTTTACCATATGTACGAATACGGAAGCGAACTGTGCCTTTCTCCGCCGTCTGAACTGGATAGTAACGTTGGCCATTGATCTCGAATCCGCTCCCTCCGCCTTCATTGAGCGCATACTCTGCTTGAATCAATTCTGGACGATGCGCTACAACCCAACCCGCGCCCTTGTTCCCTCCGACTTCCTCATCAGCAGCAGCCATAAAGATGACATCGCGCTTCAGACGCACGCCAGTACGTTTGAGTAGTAACATGGTCATTGCTTCCATGGTGACCATTTGCTTCATGTCGAGTGCGCCACGGCCGTATATAAAGCCATCGGCTACATCTCCAGAAAAGGG
>DATMNR010000384.1:0-2821 GCA_035568795.1 Ktedonobacteraceae bacterium | reverse complement strand
CATAGCAAAGAGGGCATCAAAGCACACAGCTACTAAAGTGAGCAAGATAGCCGGAATAAATATTCTGGGTTGGCTTGCACCTGCCAACAAAGAGTCTACGAAGCCTGTAGCGAAGCCCTCAACCTTACTCCCAATTGATTTTGGTAGCACTGCCGTCATCTTTTGTAGGAAGGCAATCGCAGAATCGCGCTTCCAGGCTGAAAGTAAGACAAAAAACAGCAGGCTGATAAGGATACCACTCACGAACCAGAGTACTAACCAGAGCTTGATATCCATATGCACACCCAGTAAGGGCACGAGGGCCATGATGAACAAGGCTGGCATTAAGTCCAGGGCTTTATCCATGGCTACCGTTGGGAGTGACTTGCTGACCGGTATATCAGAATTACGCTTGAGCATAAAGCATTTTGCAACTTCACCACCACGTATTGGCAGCAGGAAATTGAGGAATACACCTACCTGATAGAGCGCAATTGCTTGAAAGGTACTGACTTTACCAACAGGATTTAAGAAGAGTTTCCAGCGTACGCCACGGATGGACCATGCCATAAGAAAACATACACCAGCAAGTAGAGCTAGAAGAACGCCCTGCGGAGTTGCCAGATTTGTGCGCAGAATGGCAATTGTTGCAGGCAGATCTACGAATCGAGCGACAAGAAACAGCAGGCCGATACCAATCAGCAAACCTAAAGCCACCTTAACGGCCGGGCTGTTTAGAAAAACTTTCCAGGCAGGCGGTTTTGACTTTATTTTTGGCGCTGTTACTGCTGCAGCCACCGATGACAGCGGCAAAGTACGACCGAAAGGCTCTCGTCCATAAAGATTAATTACTGGCAGCGCGCCAGTCTGCTGAATACCGTAGGGCCAATAGCCTTCTTCATCTCCCAGGCCCTTGCCGCCATTTGCACTTTGAGAATTCTCTGGAGCGTCTTGCTTTGGAATACGGATCGCTGGCATCATGCCACTGAGCTGCATGAGATGCACAGTACTCTGGTTACTGATATCCTCATCAAACAGGTGAACCGAAATTCTCCGATGCACCCCATTTGATGGAGATGTCGGAACAGATTTTTTATGAACTGATTCTGCATTTTCGAGGGAGACTGTAGGCTGCATGGCAACATCGCCATCTGTAACGCTTTCTGTTGTTGTTCTGTGCGGTACTGGAGTGTCTACTTTTCCATTCTTCATACCTACTAGACGAGTTCGAACCGGACGAGGTCGAATAGGTGGTGGCAACGGATCGACATTATCGAATTGCATGCATAGCCTCAACTATCAATTATTGGGTAATCTATTGAAACGCACTGCATGAGCTACGCTTCATACATATCAACGCATTACATACGTTAAGTTAACTACTTCCTATAAATATCCATGCTTGTGGTACCATTCGGCAGTATTTTTCATGCCAGTCTCTAACCCGACTATGGGAACGAAGCCAAGTTCGGACTTCGCTTTGCTGATATCGTAAACTCGGCTGCGGGTAAGGAACTGGACACGAGAACGTGTAAGCGGGGCATTCTCACCCTTGATACCTGGTATTACGGAGAATATGTCAGAGGCAAGGTTTGCTAGCCAGAGAGGGATACTACCCTTTGGTAGTTCACAATCCATCGAGTGCGCTATGGATGTCGATAGTTCGCGAATGGTTACAGCTTGTTCACCAGCGAAATTATAGCTCTGCCCAATGGCCTCAGGACGCTCGGCGCATAGAAGAAAAGCCGAAGTCATGTCATCGATATAAATTGGATGCAGCAGCGCCTTGCCCCCATCGATGACACGAAACATGCCTTTTTTAATTGATTTGAAAAAGCCAAGTAGATGGAGATCTCCAGGCCCATATACTAGACCAGGGCGAGCAACGCTCACAGGTAGTCCATCTTCTTTATAAGCCTTCAACGCAACTAATTCGCCTCGTAGTTTAGTGGCTTCATAAGGATTCGTGGGAGCAAAGGGAGCATCCTCTGCAGCGGGCGTTTCACCAGTTTCTCCAAGTACCCCTGTCGTGCTGCAATGCACAATACGCTTCAATTGCTTCTGCCCTTTACAAGCTTTGAGAAGGTTACGCGTACCCTCGACATGTGTATACTGATAGAGTTCTGCAGGCACACTGGGATGATAAAGCTTGCCTACGAGATGATAAATGATGGTCGCGCCATCCACTGCTCGTTCAACTTGATCTACATCAGTGATTTCGCCACGAATGATTGTGACAGCTTCACCAAATTGTTCGCGGGCTTTCTGTTCATCTCGTGCCAAGATACGTACATTCTGCTTCTGTCTTACCAGTTCAGTAGTCAGCGCCGAACCTAGAAAGCCTGTCGCACCTGTTACTAAGATAGTCATGGCTATTGCCTCGCTCCTGAATAACCCTTGACACTGATAGCGTTCTCTGGACAAGCCTCGTAACAGAGAAGACAACGCTGGCAGGTTCGATAGTCAACCTTCAACGTCTTGAGGTCGATCACATTTGGCAAGGGACACGCTTCTACACAGATGCCACAATGGGTACAATTCTCTTCTTTGATTTGCGGACGCGTGCCCACCAGACCTGTACCATAGAGAGTGGTGCAAAGATGCTTCCCTCGCTCCGCTATCCAGGTGTAAGGATAATCAAGGGGATACATCATCCAGAAGATGAAGCGGTAGAGCGCTTTTTGTTGCGGCAGTCGAAACTTCTTTATGACGCCAACATCTTCACCAACCAGTTTCCATGATGGCTTCCCCATCTGCGCAAGAGCCAACCTCAGATGCGGAATATCACGTGGCTTGACACCGACGAGTTGACAGCAGACCAGGTCGACTGCCAGACTGTCAC
>DATMNR010000383.1:0-3764 GCA_035568795.1 Ktedonobacteraceae bacterium | reverse complement strand
CCCGAACGTACGTCGTCCATATAAGGTGCCTGGAGGCATGATTGGCGCCTGGATTGCCTGCTTATTGCCGTTGGCGTATGCGGCAGTTGCCAGTTTTTTCATTCTCTGGCCGACAGATGCCACTGTCTCAGGCAATGGCGTGACTCGTTTCACCTATGAAATGACCCAATTCGTTCCGCTGGCCATCATTGTATTGCTGACAACGGTGTTCTACATTTGGGGGCACACGGAGAAGCACAACCAGGATGTGGTTGTTGACTACAGTCAACTAAGCAATGCAGAGGTTGTTGTTGGTGGTGGTGGCGAATAAGTCAATTGTGGTTGAATAATTCCTGTTAGTCTGTTCAAAACGAACTAGCAGGAAAATCGCCCCTACAATATACACATCAGCATACTCTTTCGTGTATAGTAGGGGCGATTCCTTGCGGCATTGATTCCAACCTTTTCGTCCAGGAGCACGTGCTTGTCATTCTGAGCGCAAGCGAAGAATCTCAAAGGTGAGATCAGAATGATAAGGGTGAGCGAAGGATGACAAGGGTGGCCGATTTGTCTTACTTCGCTAGATGTGCTGGTAGTGCAATATGTTGGAATCAAATTTCCTTGCGGTCGTCATCGACCCAGGGTTCTGCTTCGCAATTTGATCGAAGGTTATGCTATGTCCTTTGCAATAAAAGCAAAATCAGTTCCTATAATTCCAATAGTGCTGACTATCAGTGCTATCTGTGGCCTGGCTGTCATGGCAGAACGTATGTATCATCGTCCTCGAGAAACAGTAGTCGATCTGGTTCGCGTAGGTATGCTACTTGCGGGAATACGCGAGGAAACGTGCAATCTTGCAGGCGTTAGCATGCATTATTATTGTGCTGGGAGACGCGGTACACCGGTTGTTTTGATTCATGGCCTCGGTAGTTCGGCTGAGATCTGGGCCGCACTCATGCTGTTGCTGAACAAAGAGTACCTGGTGTATGCTCCTGATTTGCCCGGTTTTGGTAGGACACCGTTAGCTCCAGAAGGCACGAATATCAGCACTCATGTACTTTATCTTGAACGATTCCTCGACGCGCTTGGATATCCTCGTGTAACACTTGTTGGAAATTCTTTAGGTGGCTGGATTGCTACACGCTTTGCTGTAGAGCACCCAGAACGTGTCGAGAGGCTCTACCTTCTCAATAGCGCGGGTTTGAGAAGAGAGAATATGCATTCTCCGTATGTCGAAGATCGAATTGAAGCGAATCGCTCACTCAAGCAAATGTTGGGATATCCATTTCCTGTTCCTACCTTTGTGCTGGATGCTCTTATACGCAACTCTCAAACTCCTGCTTATACTGGGTTCATTCGCGGTTATGACCCGCGTGAAGAATTGGATATGGTTTTAACGGATGTGCAAGCTCCAACAACCATCATCTGGGGAGAACGAGACAATGTACTTCCGTTGATCTGTGCCTATGATTTCCACAGGGGTATTGCCAACTCTGAACTGGTACTATTGCCGCGTATTGGACATATGGCCCAGATACAAAATCCTGTAAAAGTGGCACATATTATTATGCAGAGAATCTCCCTCCATCCAGGTGATTTGTAGGAGCACAATTCATTGCGACGAACAGGAATCGTCTCTCCAGGCGGGCGCAATTCATTGCGCCCCTACGATTTTGCATCGTGTTTCACCATTCGCTACAAACGTCACAAGTGCGACAAGTGCGACAAAGATGACTTACTCTGTATCTCAGCTCATTGTTTTAAGTACTTTCAGGTCATAAGATTCTACATCCGCCTTGAACCGTGCGATAATAGGGAAAAGCTATAAGTCACTTATGTATACTTCCTTTCATTCAGATGAGAAAGATGCGGCTGCATCTTTCTAGTAGCGAGAACAGCGTATCTGAATGCATTTGGATATTATTCAAGCCTTGTTTGCTGAAGTGTCTCATGGTATACTTTTTGGGCGTCGAGAATTACCTAGTTATCTGGAAGCAGGGAGCTATTGTCGATGGAGTCTCGAAAGCTTTCCCAACTACCCGGTTCTGATCCGGATCTGAGGGGAGGGGCTGGTAGCGCACCACAAATGGAGCTGCTTTCAATCAACGACCTGGCTCGTTGCTGCTCCGAAGAAACTAATAAATTTCTCAAGCAAAGCGTTTCTAATGATCGTTATTGCTTGGAGTTATTTCGTCGTGCCATAAGCAAGCGTGATGAAGATGCCTGGGCCTGTATCTACCAGCAGTATGCGCCTCTCGTACTCACCTGGGTGAACCAACACCAAAGTGCAACATCTTTACTTGGTCAAGATGGTTGCGCTCCGCTGGTAAATGCTTCCTTCGCTAAGTTTTCGCAAGCACTCACACCTGCTAAAATGGGAAATTTTGATTCGTTGGCTGCCGTATTGAAGTATCTGAAAATGTGTGTGCATAGTGTCATAGCTGACGAGGTCCGCTCGCGCCAGGCACGCCAATATGAAGAGACGCTGGAATTAATTGATCAAGAACCAGCTTCAGATGATCCGGCGGACGATGTCGTATCAAATATTTCGGCACAAGGTTTATGGCAGGTTATTCAAGAGGAGCTAAATGGTGAAGACGAGCGTGTCTTAATCTATCTTGCGTACGTTCAGGGTATGAAGCCGAGTGAGATTAGTAGCCAGCATAATCGGCTCTTCCCTTCAGTAGAAGATGTGTACCGTATCAAGCGTAACGTCTTAGAGCGGTTAAGACGCAATCGTCGTTTACAAACGCTGTTCAAACATCAATTTCTATAATTTCTGAAGTCCTGAGCGAAGATGTGACTTTTGCCATGCTTAAAATGGCAAATGCTAAAATAGCAACGTTATTCGTTTATTCAGGTTAAGAGGACAATACAAAACTGCCGAGTAGCTTGCAGTTTACGAGATTTGGGGAGAATCGAACGTAAGCTGTGGACTAACTACCCGGTAAGGACAGCCCTTTTGTTTTAAGCAAAGCGATTTTCAAATTGAGCTGTCTAAAAAATATCCTAATTTTAAAGGAAACGCTCATGGAGTGTAGTGAACCAGGGATAATTCGCGATGAAGAATTGCTCGCTTATCTGGCGGGTGAGATAGTGCGACCAGTCGTCCAACAGCATCTAGCTCGATGCCAGAGTTGTTCTGCAAAATTAGCAGACTTTCGTCGAGTTGAACGCTCGCTTACCAGAAAGCTTTATCGCTGGGATTGTCCACCTAATCAAGTGCTCGGCGAATACCAGTTAGGGTTACTCGATAACGAGCGTGCAACTGCAGTTAGATTGCATCTGAGTTCATGCATTCTCTGTTCTGTGGAGATTGCAACACTCTCGCAATTTCTAACGAATGACCCTATGCTCGTTGAGCGTGTTTCTGTTCAGCCCTCCTTGAGTAATAATCATGGATCACGAGCGGCGAAACCTTTGATAGGTCATCTACGTGATGTGTCGAATGGCCATATTCGACGTGTTATTGCTACCTTTTTGCCACCACAGCCCCGTTTAGCTTATCAACGTGAAGTCGCTAGTACCGAAGTCTGGCCACGCAGTTATACTGCTGAGGATTTCAATATCTCAATTCAATTAGACAGGGGCGCTAGCCGTAGAGACTCATTGCAACTTATTGGTTTTGTCACACGCAAAGGAAGTAGCCTGGAATCACTTCTAGGAATTCCGGTAGTGCTCTCTTCACAGACAAATGCCGTGTATAAACAAAATATTGATGAACTTGGCAATTTTGTCTTTTCTTCAATCTCTCCTGCTACTTATACGCTAGAGTTACAACTTCC
>DATMNR010000382.1:0-3856 GCA_035568795.1 Ktedonobacteraceae bacterium | reverse complement strand
CTTACGTGACACACTATGATATGGATTACTTAAATGTTAAATGCTAGAACAACCTGTTAACACGAAAGAGTTTCCATAGTCGATATCAAAATGACATACAGCAAGAACCAAAAAGAAAAACTCGCCATTAAAGGCGAGTTTACCAGGCGCACCCGGCAAGATTTGAACTCGCGACCTACTGATCCGAAGTCAGCCGCTCTATCCACTGAGCTACGGGTGCATCACCAGTAATATACCACAATTGTCAATGCTGCTGGTAAAGCCATTCTTAGGAGAGTTCCACCAACTTATCGGATGCCAGAATCCCTTGTGTGGGGGCGCTTGCGCTGTCCTCATCTCTTTTCCCTTCAGTACCCTGGAGTTGGTAGAACCCTTCTAAGGATCCCACCAACTCCAGGGTACCAGACGCCTTTGATGTAGGAACAAGACGGGGTTTGGCTTGCCTGTCCGTGCCCTCACTTGCACTGTCCGCGTCTCCCCAACAAGCATCACGGGCTTTCAGAAGCCTCTATCAACTCCTCAATCGGCTTCGCATTCCGCAAACCTTTATTGAGCGTCGCGGCAATACTCAGAAAGAATTGCGGCACGAACAGCACCAGCACTGTCGTTATCGGCCCGAACGCCTGTAACAATATCCCCGTCACTGCCAGGCCAATCGGCTCGCTCCCAAAAGCTATCAGGCGGAACACACTATTAACACGACCTTGCAGGTGATCCGGGATCAGTGCGAGACGATAACCAAACTGCACCGACAGGTAAATCGGCACAATAATGAACGTCACAGCCGTGACTATCCCCAGGATCAACGGGTTAGGTGCAACTGCAAAAAGCAGCCACGTCAATGCCCAGATCCATGTTGAAGCAATCATGATTTGTCCAAAGCTAAAGCGTTTCTGTAGCGGCGTCACCAAAAACGCGCCAAGTATGCTCCCGATTCCACCACAAGCCAGGATTACCCCTATCGCAAAAGATGATGCATGCTGGCTCTGCGCGATTACAATCAGAATCAAGCTATAACCTACAACCGGCGCAACCATCCCACCTGTCAATAATGCCAGGAAGCGGATCAAGGGTTGCTTCCAGAGCCAGCTAAGGCCTTCTTTGATATCAACCCACAAGTGTAATGGTGCGGGGTCGCGATCTTCCTGAAACTTCGCCTTGATGAAGAACAACGATACTACCGAAGCTCCATAAGAAATCGCATCCGTCAAAAATGGAACCGCTCTCCCGATGCCATACAGTACACCTCCGATCGATGGCCCAATCAATCCCGATACGGAGTCGATCACCATGCCCTGCGCTGCTGCGGTCGGCAGTTGCTCTTTTGACACCACTTGCGGCAGACAGGCCGTCTCTGCCAGACTGAAGAAGGTAAACAAGGTGCCCTCCACCAACGAGACAACATAGAGCTGTGCAATTGTCAGCCGACCAAGTACGAGCGCTACCGGAATGCTTCCCAGCGCTATGGCACGTCCGATATCGCAAAGAATCATGACACGTTTACGATTCCAGCGATCAACCAGCGCACCTGCTGGCAGGATAAGAAGAGCATAGGGCAGTCCACGCATCGCCCCGATCAGGCCTGCTTGTGCTGGAGAGTGCGTGAGTGCAAGGACAAAAAGCGGAAAAGCCAGCATCGATACACGAGTCCCGACAGAAGAAATCATCTGCCCGCTCCAGAGCAGGATATAGTCATGATTGTGCCATAAAGGAACAGAATGCCTGGAAGCTTCTGCTTGTTCCGCACCTTTGACCTCTTCGATTGATGTTATTTGCGCTTTAGACATTGTAATTGCTCCTTTTTATCTATTTTTATACATGTTTTTCATTTGCATACCAAAAGATGAATGAGTTTCTATTTCCTTGCATTGAGATGAGTGCGTAGCACTAGCACTCCTTACGTCTCACCTGATCCGTAGGGTAGCTACGCAGCAGCGTTGGTGAGACGGATAAGTGCCAGCGACAGCAGCGTTTCTGAATGAATATGGGTATTTGCTTACGAACATACTCTCATCAATAGATGCGACGACCACGCAACAAAGACAAGCAATGAAGCTGATCGATTAGCAATCAGGGAGAGATGCTCGGCGTTACACACCGATAGTGATAATGCGAGGAAGGAAAAGGAAGCTGCTGCAAAAATGCGTCGAGAAATTCACCAGAATTGACTACTTATCTCTTGATGATATTGGAGACAAGTCGATGAATGAGGTAGCGCCATTTCCTGCCGCGTAAGCCCGGCGTGTACGCCTACGCGGCTGAGTGGCTCATTTGAATATTCATAATAATGACAGCCCACTCAGACAATCCGTTCGGTACAGAGTGGTATGGTGATTGTATTCTCATGCATAAATGCTAACATTACGACTTGCGAAATGTCAAGCAGACCTTTACACTAGTTTCCCACACAAAACTGTAATCGCTTGTCCGCCCAAAATCACGCGATCTCCCTCATAGCGAACCTTCACTACTCCTCCACGTTCAGAAGCCTGGTAACCAACGAGCTCGTCCTTACCCAGTCGTTTACTCCAGAATGGACTCAAACAACAATGGGCTGAACCGGTCACCGGATCCTCGTAGACACCTGCATTTGGCGCGAAGAAACGCGACACAAAATCATATTCATCAGAATCTGCAAGACTGGTCACCATCACGCCTCTTGCATCCACCGACATCAATAAGCCAAAATCAGGTTTGATACTGCGAACGACATCTTCAGATTCGACCTCTACAAGGTAATCAAACTGATTTTTCCCGACATACTTCACCGCAACACCGAGCGCTTCAATAAGCCCAGCAGGAGCTTTAGCCTCTTCTTCGAGCTTTGCAGGAAAATTCATTTCGATCCATGCGCCCTTTTGATCTGCCATTAAAGGTCCGCTCAGGGTGTGAAAGATCGCCTGTTCATCTGATTCCAGAAGTCCGATTTCCCATAAAATGTGCGCGCTCGCAAGAGTAGCATGCCCACAAAGCGCAACCTCGACAGTAGGGGTAAACCAGCGCAGATCGTAACCTTCAGCTTGTTTATGTAAGAATGCTGTCTCCGAGAGATTCATCTCTCGCGCCACATGTTTCATCCAGCCATCATCCTGTAACTCATCTAAAATACAAACCGCGGCAGGATTGCCAGAAAACGGTTTGTCCGTAAACGAATCTACTTGATAAATCGTCAATCCCATGGATAACCTTCTTTCATAATCTGAACATGAAGCTAGTGAATAGCACTCTGGACGCCATTCTGGTCCTGCAATAGAGCATAAGATATGAAGAAATATCCAGTAAAGAGCCAATCGGGATTATGTTAAGTTGAGGCAATCAGCCAAGAGATTTTTTCAACGAGGGGTAAATTTTGGGAGGAAAGAGAAATTCACCAGTTGGATCATGGTCTTTATAACGTTCCAATGCCAGGTCTCTTTTTTGTACTGCATAGCAATACACGCAACCATGGGGGCAGGTATCATACTCCCCAATATCTTTAGAGGCAAAACAGCCACACTCTTTGCGATTACCCCTTAGTTCAACTCTATCCACAATTATCTTACCTGAAATCCTCTCAAGTCGTTCTGCATCCACACACCTTGCCTCAGAGGTTAATCCCAGAGCGTGGTAAGCTTTCTGTGAGCAGATTTTTAATTGCATACCGTGGGATCTACTTATTACAGCCAGCTCGCTAATCAAATAACGTATTGTACCTACTGCCATCGTCTCATGCTCACTCCAGGTGAACCCATACTCATGTGCGGCCCACTCCATATTCCTCCTGGTTTTCTTATATATCTGAGCAAAAGAGACAACCACTTCATCTGTGGTTCCCTCGAGAGATCGAGCCAGTTTCTCAAAGTTATGAAGATGCCAA
>DATMNR010000381.1:0-4889 GCA_035568795.1 Ktedonobacteraceae bacterium | reverse complement strand
GCGTCAATATGGAATTAAGGTTGGAGTAATTTGTCCTGGTGGTGTCAAGACAGAATTCGCGCTGGGCACGGGACGTACAGACGAGAGTGTCGCTCAATCAGGTTGGCTGGACCCTGAGGATGTTGCAGGCGCTGTACTCCTGGCATGTACACAGTCTTCCCATTCGCGCATCATCGAGATACAGATGCGTTCAATGTCGGAGGCACTGGCATAAAATAGCGTAATAGAATTTGTACGAAAATGAGGAAGGTTTTGCGCAGCTTTGTGCAAAAACCCTCCTCATTTTCATATCTGCTCATTTCTGATCTAATATCACCCTTTCATCGTAAAGTTAGCAGGAGCAAAAAAGTTGCTCATGTTATCAAAATGAAGCCAGGAGGGATATATGTACGTATCAATACGACGCGGGAAGACACAGGAATATGCATCTGATGAAATCGTACGACGTGCAAGTGAAGACCTTTTACCTCAAATTAGAACAATCGTCGGATTCGTTTCTTATGACATTCTGATGCTGGAAGATGAGACCTTGATGACTATCAGTGTATTTGACTCTAAAGCTGCAGCAGATGAGTCCAACCAGCTTTTTGTCAGTTGGGCAAAGGGATTTGATCTTGCATCACTTATTCAAGGAACTCCTGAACTTGCGGTCGGTGAGGTTGTGTTTCACCAGGCAAGATAGAAATGTTTTCTGCCTGTAAATGTATTTTTGACGGAAGAATACCATAGGGTAGTTATTATTGAAGCGATATTGATGGGGGAGACGCCTCTCTACGTCAACCCTGCATCGCGGGCGCGTATAATAGCCTCCGCACGGCTGGCTACCTGGAGTTTACTGAAAATGGTGGAAACGTGATTACGCACCGTTTTGGGACTGAGCACGAGTTTTTCTGCAATCGCAGAGTTCGTGTGACCTTGAGCAATCAAGGTGAGAACCTCACGTTCCCTGTCCGTTAGTTCGGGAAAGATCGGAGAAGCCGTCTTCTCCAATGTCGAGAAGTAATGGATCAACCGAAATGCAATTGATGGGCTGAAAATAGCCTCGCCATTGCTGACTGCGTTGATCGCCCGCAGCACCTCCACCTGATCGACCCCCTTGAGTAGATAGCCACGCGCTCCCGCACGCATGGCGGCAAAAACCGAATCGTCGTCTTCATACATAGTAAGGACGAGCACACCAACGAATGGATTCACGTACAAAATACGGCGCGTTGCCTCAATCCCATTCACGCCAGGCATATTGATATCCATCAAGATCACATCGGGCCGCAGACGTTCTGTGAGTGCAATTGCCTCTTCCCCATTAGTTGCTTCGCCTACCACCTCGATTCCGGTAACCGACTCTAACAACCCATGAAGACCTTTGCGAAACATTGGGTGGTCATCGGCGACAATCACACGGATAGTTTCATCCATGCTATTACTCCTTCAATAGTGGTAATCGGATGAAAACGCGAGTGCCGCCAACATCGAGCGATTCGATGACACACGAACCATCTAATTCTGCTGCTCGTTCGCGCATCGAGGTCAGACCGACGCCCGCACGGAAATCCTCAGCAAGACCAAGCCCATCGTCACGGATTTCCAGGCAGACATGGTCGTCCATTTCCAGTGATAGAACACAATGGTGCGCATTGGCGTGGACCACCACGTTGGTCAGTGCTTCCTGTGCGATGCGATAGATAGCTACTTCGACCGCTGCCGGGAGTAATGGCATGTGTTCCGGTGTGTTGAATGTGATCGACTGGCCCTGTTGCCGGTAGCGATTCACCTGCTCGCGAAGGGCTGAGACAAGACCAAGCTCATCCAATGTTGGCGGGCGCAACTCATACACCAGTCGACGAATATCGGCGATGGCGGTCTGCACCTGGGCTTTCAAATCGACGAGTAGCGCGTCAGCAGCAGATGGATCACTTTTGTACAGGTTGCGGGCGGTGTCTAGCTGAAGAGTCAAACTTCCGAGAGCGGGACCCAGGCCATCGTGCAAGTCGCGGCGCAAGCGGCGGCGCTCCTCTTCTCGCGTGGTGACGAGTTGGGTGCGCGAACGCTGGAGTTCTACTGCAACCCGCTGTAAGTCACTGGTTAACCTCACGGCATGAGCTGCTATTCCTGCCTGGCGAGCAAGCTCATTGAGTAAAGTACGGTCCGCAGAACTGAAAGCTTCTCCTGGTGCGCGCGGAGCCAGTAGTAGCTCGCCGATCTGCTCGTTCTGATACACCAGTGGGAGGCGAAGAAGATCTTCTCCTGGCTCCTTCCCATATGCAGCCGCAAGAACAAATGCATCGCCTTGCTCCAACGTGATCGCGGCGTATGGGAGCTTGAGGGCTTGCGCTACAGTCTCTACTATGGTAGGCAAAACTGCATTTGGAGCAAGCGTTACTTCCAGGCGTTGTCCCAGACGCGAGATCACCTTTTCGGGTGTATCACGCTCGCCGTACATCAGGCGATTCACGCCACGTTGAAGGTATAGGCGCAAGGGCTGGAATAGCACTGCAACGAGGCCTGCCGCCACAAGTGCAATGAAGAAATTCCCTTGTGCTTGCAACAGAGTATCAAGTATCCCAACAACGAATGCATAGATACCGATAACACACGCAGTAAGGAGACCATAGACCAGCGTGCGATTGATGATGATATCGATATCCCACAGATGCGAGCGCAGGATGGCGAAACCAAACGAGATCGGAATGAGCAAGGTTATAAAGGTATACGTATTGGGAAGGAGCACAGTAAGGATGCCATTGTGTTGGATGGGCTGGGGATTGGGTAAGATAGCCGCTACTCCAAGGCTTACCAGAACGAAAAAGAAGCTGAAGCCCACCCACTTGGTCTGCTGGCGCTCGAGTCTGTTGGACACCCGGAAGTAGCGGTAGAGTTGCGCCAGTGTGAGGAGTATCCACCAACTGAACCAGATAACCATACCCGGTGGATTGCTAAAAAGGAGCCAACCAGGAATATTCAAAGGACGCAGGAACAGCAAGTAGGCCGCGATATACATGAGATCAATGAGCGTGATCCAGACAGTCCAGCGAGGCACGAACCTCCCATTCGGGAAAAGTGCAAGGGTGAACATCCAGGCAAGGCTTACGATCAGTTGCACAGCATTCTCCGGTATACTCCAGAGAGATGATGTATACAGCAAGTTGTTTGTTGTGTTGTTAACGCCCCAACTGATGAGCATCAGCGCGACGAGAAGTGCCATCCAGTCATCTGATTTGCGCCAGAAGAGGAGAGCACCCACCCCAATCCAGATCAGTGCTTCAACCAAGCTAAGAATGATCCAGGCCATGGCATACGCATCGAGCGAAAGTCCAGACTGAGGAAGCGCTGACATCTCGCTTGCAAACATCTGCCCACCACCTAAGGGGCACAACGCGCCGCTACAGGGTTGATGCAAGACAGCGAAATTCGCCGGAAGACTGACGAAAAGGAATCCTAACAGAACGAGCACCAGTGCGATCCATGCCACCCGTGCCAGAATGAGCCAACCTCCGTACAGACGTGTATCAACCTGACTCGCTGACTGAAGATTCATTGATCTATCTGGTTGTGCATGATCCAGATTCATCCTGGCGCTCCCTCTTCTCACCTTCGTCTCAATGAAAACAATCTCTAACTGATAGTTGTTGCTCTTTTATTGTACCTGATGTTCTGCGCTTCTGGAAGCAAGCAAAAAGGGACACAAATTGAAATCAATTGCATCCCGCTAGAGTTGATTTCAACGGCTCACTCGAGCTTCGGCGGTAGCGAATGATGCCACCACCTGTTCTTTCCCCTGAGCAACGAGCACATAGCCAAACCATGCAAACGCCACGAAGAAGACCAGGTTGGTGATGAGATCAATGAAAGGGATAGGTGCGAGTGAGACCAGAAACAAAACTCCGGCGGTGATGAGAAGTATACCTATCCAGCGTGAGAAGACCTTTGCACGTAAAGTGGCAATCCCAAGCAGGATGTTCCCCAGACCCAGCAGGAGGAGTGGTACTAAAATCCATAGTAGAAATCCGGAAGTTGGCCCTGTCCCTCCTGAGGGAAGCAACTTTGGGGCCGACTGTGCCAGATACGGCCAGTCAGTGATTTGAACAATGCCAAAGGCTACACCACCAAGTAACAAACCTAACGAAAGCAGCACAAAGCCGGCAAAGCCCAGCGCTCCAGCACGTGTTGCCTGGCGAAGATAGGGTCCAGGGAGACCTATTACCAGCAGCACCGACCAGACAAGAAACAGGGCAGCATCAATAGTAAATGTCGTACTCAAGACTTGCTGAGGAGTCAGATCGTGACTGGAATTGAATACAGTGTCCAGAATCGTGCCTAGAATTCCGATGATACTTCCAATGAGCAAGACAAAGCCGCTCCAACGATACAACGATGCAGATGACATGATGTTAAACCTCCTTGCAGGACGTCCCTGCACTTGAAACTGCTTGTGAGCAACACAAATTCTGCTGCAAGCATACCTGAGAAGGTGTCCCGTTGAGATGTGAACAGTGTCATGATGCGTCTAGGACAATTTGTCCCGGCTCGTTCAGGACATTAAGATCCTTACCTTTGTTCACAAAACCTTTCGCTCGTGGTATTGTAATGTGAAGATAAAGAGGGAGATTAAGAGTCAGGACATTTCAGGTAATAATGCTTCAGCGCACACCCATGACAACGCGATTGCCCATATGCTGCCAGATAACGCCAACTTCGCGAAAACCCGCGTCTCTTAGTGCTGCTTCGTGCAATTCCACAATAGGATGAGAATCATGATGGGCGCCATCGATGACTCGACGCTGTCGCTCTGCAAAGAGCTTTTCCATGCCCGGCTCACGCTTGAGGTTCTCCCACCATTCACTCCACCCTTCTGTGCCGCTGCTGGTTGCAATGTCTTTTGCCACTCGCTC
>DATMNR010000380.1:0-7664 GCA_035568795.1 Ktedonobacteraceae bacterium | reverse complement strand
CCTTCTGCTTTTGTTCTTTCCTCTCATCATGTGCTGCCATGTCAGGTTACTCCTTCTTGCCGTGCAAGAGTCACAAAGACACCTGTATCATAGCGCATATGTTCCATAGAAGCAAGTGCAATAAAGCTTTACACTTCCATCACAAGCGGCAGAATCATTGGTCGACGATGTGTCTGCTCATACAGGTATTCACTTAACGTATGCTTGATCTTGTCTTTCACAAACGACCAATCGGAGGCATGGCCATTCAAACCAATGAACGATTCCAGCACGCGTTCGCGAGCTTTTTCCAGCAGTTCTTCGGAATCGCGGACATAGACAAACCCACGCGAAACGATATCGGGTCCTGCCAAAGGAAGTCCAGTCTCCTTATCGACGGTAAGAACAACCATCAGAATGCCATCTTGCGCCAGCACCTGGCGATCACGCAGCACAATCTGCCCAATGTCTCCTACGCCAAGTCCATCCACGAACACATTGCCACAGGCAATATGATCTTTGATTTTGATAGAATCCTGGGTCACTTCGACAATATCTCCGTCCTCGGCGATAACAATATGATCTTCTGGGATGCCAATCGAAGAGGCTAGTTTGGCATGCAGGATCAGTTGGCGAAATTCACCATGGATAGGTAGAAAGTAGGTTGGCCGCAATAGATTTAACATCAACTTCAGTTCTTCCTGGGCTGCGTGACCTGAAACGTGTACATTGGCGATTGCCTGATAATATACCTCGGCTCCCTGGCGGAAAAGGTTATTGATAGTGCGGTTGACCATTTTTTCGTTGCCTGGCACAGGTGTAGCCGAGAGAATAACCGAATCATTCTTCTGGATACGTACGAGTCGATGATCCTGGTTGGCTATGCGTGTGAGTGCCGAGGTTGGTTCTCCCTGGCTTCCTGTGCAGATGATGACGACACGCTCCGGTGGAAATTTGTTAATGTCTTCTGCGCGAATAAGCATAGCTTTAGGGATGTTCAAGTAACCAAGGTCAATCGCCATTTGCACATTGTTGACCATACTGCGTCCCACAAGTGCGACCACGCGCTCGTAGCGGCTAGCAGTATCGATAACTTGCTGCACGCGCGATAACAGAGACGCAAAGGTAGCTATGATGACACGCCCTGGTGCATTAGCGAAAATTTTGTCAAAGGAATCGTTAAGGACACGCTCTGACGGTGTATAACCAGGCGATTCAACCCTTGTGCTATCTCCCATCATTACGAGGACACCTTGATTACCAATACGTGCCAGGGTGCCAAAATCAGCAGGTTGCCCATCGGTCGGAGTGTGATCAAATTTGTAATCACCGGTATGAACAATCGTGCCAATTGGCGTGTGGATAGCAAGGGCCACTGCATCAGGTACGCTATGATTGACTCGCACGATCTCCACCAGGCATTCTCCCAATGACACCTGCTCACCCGGCGTGACAACGTTGATTATTGTTTTGTCAAGCAGCTTGTGTTCTTTGAGTTTGACACTTATCAGTCCCTGGGTAAGGCGCGTCGCAAAGACGGGGGGAAAATCGAGCATCGGTAAAACATAGGCTAAAGAACCAATATGATCTTCATGTCCATGGGTAATAAAAATGCCGTGAATGCGTTGCTTTTTGTCCAAGAGGTAGCTGGTATCGGGGATTACAAGATCGACTCCAAACATTTCATCATCGGGGAACATCAGCCCAGAATCAATAATGATGATATCGTCGCCGTACTCAACGACCATCATATTCTTTCCGACTTCCCCCAGGCCTCCCAGCGGGATAAGTCGAATATTTTCTGTTGTCAAAGTTAAAAAAACCTCCTCACTACACCAATATATGTAGCGTTATTCTGTATGTATTTTTTGTATCTATCTTCACTTCTGCCTTCGCTACAGAAGTCAAAGCCAAAATTATCGTGTTACTTACTTAAAATAAGTCCTATAAATCCATTAAAAGTGTATCATAGGAGGTGGTAAAAGGCAAGCGAAGTGCATTGAGACGCTGTGATATTGTGATTTTTGCTCATAAGAAAGAACACGGCAAGTATCGATGCTTGCCGTGTTCTTTCTTCATGGAAATGCTTATTTCATAGATACCAGGTCGGCTGCGAGACTGGCTGCATTAATAGTACCCCAGCCTGTTGCCATATCGTAGTTCTGGGTTACGGGATATGCTCCGCCATTGAAGCCTTCGTCATTACTGCCAGAAGCTGTAATATCATGGAAATCTCTACCGTAACTGGAACCACTACCAACCTTGTACAGTGCCGGGTTAAGGAAACCCAGTGTATTTTTACCAGCCTTTGCAGCCTGTTGATTAGCAAGGGCAATCATAGCAGCCCACATTGGTGCTGCCGCAGAAGTACCCCCTACTGTCAACCAACCACTTGAACCACCGGTGATACCACCACTACCAGTACAATTTGAGCCTGCTGTACAATAGACCGGGTAACCAGTTGCCGGATCGGCATCAAGCGAGACATCTGGAGTCTCGCGCATACCATTTGAATACTGGTTCTGAACACCAGGACCTGTCTGCCAGGAAGGTTGTTTCCAGAATTGACTCAGGCCTCCTCCACCAGCTCCACCTAATAATCCACCATTCCATACAGTCTCAGATTGATAGCTATTATCACTTTTGAGTGTGAGGTTCGTGCCACCCACACCTGTGACATACGGCTGCGCTGCGGGATCATCCGCGTTAAGCGAAGTATCGTAACTGCCACCCTGCAACTGGAAGCAGCTTGCACTGCCGCTATCACCCGCGGCAACGAGAATCGTCTGTCCCTGGGCAGCGGCTTGCTGGAAGAATTGATTTTCCTGATTCACTTCCTGCTGACCCATATTCTTCTCGCAATCGCCCCAACTGACACTAATGACAGGTGTACGATCCTGGACTATACGCGCAAATTCGTCATTGTAGCCCTGGGTTGTATTGGGCGCTTCATACACAATCAATTTTGCCAGATTGGGCGCCTGGCTCAGGATGACTTCCATGTCAAGCTCAACTTCTATGGCGCCTGCACCTGGTTGTCCATTAAAACCATCGAGTATGACATTTTGAATGGGGACGCTTCCACCACCAAAGCACTGTGAATAAGTTTGAACGTCACTCAATGAATAGCCGTCCAATTCGAAGACGCCAACGGTTTGACCCTGGCCCTGTAGACCAGAACTATGTAAACCATCATAGTTATAGGCTTTGGCAAATTGGCTTGGAATATAGGCTACCTGGCTACCACCGCTTTGCCCTGCTGCTGGACAATTAGTAGCAGCGTGTTTCAGTGAAGGAGCTTTTTGCCCAAGAATAGGTGGATGAGAGAAACGATTTGCATTATCCAGCCCGCTGACCGAAGTGATAACTGCAGCCAAATAGGCCGGGAGCATTGGCACAGTAGAATTGGAATAAAAAACACGTCCATCGGGTCCAAGATAATCATTGATTGTTACCCCAAAGGCCCTTTCTGCCTTCGACACCGACCCACTGAAATCGATAAGATCAGGGTAAACCTGTGTGACGGAAAATCCTTCGCGGATCAAATATTCGATGACTGCCTGTCGTTGCGCAGCGGTAGGACCAAAACGCTGAGCAAACTCATCTTGTGTTACATACTGGTGATAGTTTGGAGAAGAGGGATTATACAGACTCTGTAATAACGCGCTAAGCTGGTCCTGATTTCGTAGCGCAAGGCCGATACTCATGTGCAAAGTTCGGGTTTTTACATCAGCGCGTTGCAACCTGCTCACACTCAACAATGGGGGAAGACCGCCAACAACTCCAGGTTTCTGCATTGCTTCTGCACTTGCCGAATGGAGAAAAGGATTGGGGAAAATAAAACTGCCGCTAATGAATACAACTAAAAGGACTAACAATACGACCACTTTTTTACGCACAGTAACCTCCTTAACAAGAAAGGATTTTTCCGTCTGTTTGAAAGAACGCTCAGGTGAGGATAAATCGCAGACCAGGATATGCTATACTTCAAAAAACTTGTATACAGGCGTAAATGAAACATTGAAAACATTATGCTTGATTTCTTTGAACATATCTGGACACAAGCACAAAAAGGAGGCATGCCCGGTGATATCTGGGAGGCATGGGAAGAATATATGGGTAAAGAACTTAGCGAGACACGTCTACGCTACCTCTGGCATGGGGAACGTGGATACTAGTCTCCGGGGTTTCGTCGCTTTGTCGATCTGAAAGTAGGAATTGCGCCTGATGCGCCTGTTATGCCACCAATACCACGCCCTGTCTCTACAGGAGTATTAGAGCCACCAACAGACAAACTGAGAAATACCAGTGATAACCAGGCGCCTCAAGTTGCGCGTGTTTTACGAGCTGTCACAGAGGATAATAGCGAAAAGGAACAGAAAAGCTGACACTTTCTACATTCAGGCGAGCAATTCCTTTTCGCTCAAAGGACCTAAGGTCGTAAGAACCTGCTTGTCGCGCATAGGGAAGCGGCGTAAAGTACGCATGACCTCTTCAGTTGTCACCTTCTCAATACGCTCAACCTCTTCATCAACACTAAGCAGGCGGCCTTCAGTTACCCAGTCATTAGCAAGTGAGCGCATACGAGCAAAGGTTGACTCGCTGCTCAAAACAAGACTGCTGATCCATTTATCTTTGGCTCGACGTAGTTCATCCTCGTAAATCCCATCTTCCAAAAAGCTATTCAGTTCTGCACGTAGCAATTTGAGAACATGAGGCGCTTCCTCTGGTGTCGAGTTAGCCTCCAATATCATAATGCCGGTGCCTTCCATACTCCAGATACCTGCACTGGCTGATTCCGCAAGGCCCTTTTGATTGATGTTCCAGAATAGGCGAGAGCCGTCGCTATCGCCCAGAATACTACCACCGAGATTAGCTGCATAGTACTCAGGATCATTCAAATCCACAGATGGCATAGCAAGTATCATGATCTGCTGTTTGAGGTTCTCATCTACAATGATGTCATTAATAGGTTGTGCAGGCTCGTACGGTGCAACCTGGCGCCCACTCTCACCTCTATGCCAGCTGGCGCAATGTTTTTCAGCAAGACGAACAACATGCTCCCAATTAAAGTTGCCAGCAATGGCAAGAATTATATTGTTCGCAGCATAGCGGCGTTTCCAATAGTCACGCATCTGCTCAATATGCATATTGCGAATGCTTTCTCGTGATCCAAGCACATCATGGCCCAGAGAATGAGTACCAAAATACGTTTGCATCATGCGCCGGAAAGCCAGGTTATAGGGTTGGTCTTCAGAGCGAGCAATTTCATTGATAATGACTTCTTTTTCTGTCTCGAAATCACTCTCAACCAGCCGAGGATACATCATATCGCTAAGCAACTCGACGGCTCGTTCCAGATATTCGCCCAGAACACGAGCGTAATAAACAGTGGATTCGTGTGAGGTAAAGGCGTTGATTTCAGCCCCTATCTTATTAAATTCAAGCGTTATCTCTTGCCAGTCAAGCGTTTTTGTGCCTTTAAAAACCATGTGCTCTAGAAAGTGGGAAACACCAGCAATACTGAGATCAGGTTCGTCACGCGAACCTGTACGTACGTAAAATGAAACAGCAGCCGATTCAAAGTCAGGCATGGGCTGACCTACTATTTGCAGTCCATTAGATAGACGATGATCATAAAACACAGTTCCGTTAGTGGCAGTGGAATCTGTCATGGGGCACTCCTTCTATATACAAGGGTAATTGATTGCTTTTCTTTATAGCATGATAGCCCTGGAGAGCAAGGGTTGTCAAATTGATGAAAAGCTCCTAAATAGTCATGAATAGCTACAAATTTCGCCTGATCCAACGGTTGAATACAATACATGCCTATGATATGCTACTCAGTATACACATAGCTAGATGAAACATTTCAGAAAAAACTGTCATTCAAGTGCTAATTTCTGCGCGTCCTGGTGCTTTCCACCAGCTATTTCGAGGAGCAACAAATCGGATGTCAACCGCAATATGGGGAGAGCATGAACCACTTACGACAGTCGAGAAATATCCACTACCACTGCTCAAAAAACTTTTACAAGAGATGATCAGGCAATTTGGAGCCACGGGTGGCTGTATAGCGCTCTACGATGAGAGTGTCGGCCTGATGAACATACGCATGCACTTACGCTTGCGCAACACTGGTCCAACTTTGGTTGGGCATAATACTGCCGGCGATACTGCTCCTTTCAGGCGTCGTGAAACTGTCGACTTATCTAATCACTCCTCTCCAACACCTGGCAGAATGAAACACATTACTCAATCATTGGATTCTGATTCAATCGTATCAGTAGAAAAGAGCCCTTTTTTTCCGGTTGGCGCCACTTATTCATACGGACAGGACTTAATTGGTTATACATGGCGCAAAAATGAGCCGCTCATCATCCGGCATGAAGACTACCTTGTATCTTTTCAATCAACTGAACAGCAATCGTTTTCGCAAGATACCACGCCGGCCTGGTATCTTTGCGCTCCGATCCAGATACCAGAACTCGCTTTTGACGCACTCAACAGGAGACGGTCCACCAGAGTTCTAGGCGTGGTCCTACTCTACCAAACGAATTATGCAGTGGCTTTTCAACAAAAACACCGCTTTGAAGCACAACAATTCAGCGAACGCATAGCCCTCTATATACTCAACGACCAGTTACGGCACCTGCATCTGCGTACTATGGACTATATGCAGGGCCTCCAGCAAATTAGCACAGCATTTCCTACCGCTGTTAAGTTATCAAACCTGGTCGAGGATGTGTATCAGTTTGTTTCGAATGTGGTCGATGTCTCTTCGATGCTACTCACCTTCTTTGATCGCGATACCAAGAAAATTTATGACGTGTTTGCAATCGATAGCGGAAAGCGTAATGATCTTTTACTAGAACAGCCAGTAGTTGACACACCAGATAGTCGCCCGGTGTGGTGGCGCGTCACTCAGGAAGAAAAACGCACCCTGTTACTTACATTAGACAGTCAGGAACCAGAAAATTACAGCAAGTACGAGGAATTGTTGAAAGGCACTTGGGGCGATCAAAGTAGAGCAGAGACATTTTTATTGCTTCCTATGAAGATGTTCACACGGGTTGTGGGTTCACTTAGTCTTACCAGCTCCCACACAGATGCATACAGTCCCGAGGAAATACTTATTCTTGAGACAATGGTACAAATCATTACAGTCAGTATCGAGAATGCCAAACTCTATGACCGTTCACGCCAGTCATTACTCAAAGCGAAACAACGCGAAGAATCATTGGCTGCAATGTACAGCGCTTTGCAAGTCATTAGCACCGTCTTACATGTCACTGAACTGCTACAAAAATTTGTCGAGACCGTTGCAAATCTGGTTCAGGCTGAGATGTGTACCTTTTTTCAACTTTCGACTGACGAACAAGAGCTGGTCGCTCAGGCAATTTACGACACAACAGGTCAGTGGAGGGATGTCAATCAGAGCACCAATAAAGACGAGAAACACAATGACCTGATTGAAATGATTCGCCTTCCATTCAAAAGCTCGATCCTTGAACATCTTGTAGAAGACGAGACGTTCTTCTATCTGGATTCAACAATGGTCGAAGAACTTGCTCAGGCAAGCGCAGAAGGCGGCGTGATTTTCCTGCGCGAAACGCACATCCAAAAGATGTTGATGATCCCGGTACGTTACCAAATGGAGATCGTAGGTATCCTGGCAATTCATA
>DATMNR010000379.1:0-11177 GCA_035568795.1 Ktedonobacteraceae bacterium | reverse complement strand
GCAATTTGTTCCTCAACGGTGGCGTGGAAGTCGGGGAAGGCGGTACGTGTCCTGACGATGTACTGTTTGTAGTGCTCGCGGCTCGGGGGCTGGTTGGGAACCAGCGAGTGGTGACCAACATGGTCGGGGGCTAGCAGCTCGTCCACTGTGGTTAAGTTTCCCTGGTTCCAGGCCTCTTCAATCAGACGCCGGGCAAGGGCCTTGTTGTCGTCGGTTGACATAGGAAAGACTCCTTTCTGAGTTGCTTCCTTTCTCGGATGGAGGAGGTCTGCACGAAACGCGAGAGACGATGTGATCTGAGTTGGCTGCTCTTTGAGTTGCTGGCCTTCCTCCTTTGTTCATGGGTAGATGCGAAAACAGAGGGAGCGAGAGCGAAGCTCCAACCTTGCGGGGAAAACCTCAATCTCCTAGTGCTCTGTATGAGTACCATGTACCATTTTGGAGCAAAATGCGCAAGTGGCTCAGGTGTTGAGGATCAGCATCAAGGCCAATCGGTGGCCCTAGTCAAGTATCAAAAACAGGAGGTGGAGCAGATCTATCTCCCGCTCTCGCACCTGCTCCAGCTCTACGTCGCGGCCGTTCAGAAGCTGTATACTGTTACCTCTATCATATTGTCCCCGACTAGGTCCGGGTGATTCGTCAGCCCGCTATCCTCATCGTCGAGGGCTTAAACATACTCCAGACCGGAGATGGTCACCTGCGGAAACAGCACCGCTTCTTCGTTTCCGACTTTTTCGACTATACTATCTACCTCGATGCCGAGGAGGCTGATATTGAGCAATGATATATCGAGCGCTTCCTGACCTTCTGCCAAACGGCGTTCCGCGATCCCTCCTCCTACTTCACCCGCTTTGCGAACCTTACAACAGAAGAGGCCATTGCCACAGCCCGTTCCATCTGGCGGGAGATGAACAGCCCCAATGTGCGTGAGAACATTCTGCCCACGCGAGAACGCGCCCATCTCATCCTCTCCAAAGGCAAAGAGAACTCTCTTCAGCAGGTCAAGCTTCGTAAGCTCTGATCTTCTCTTGCAAGCTATGCTGTAGTCAATATATGGCCATTTAGCGTGTTGTAAGAAAGAGAACCAGCGGCTCGATCAGCACAAAAGATAACCCACATAAGCTAATGATAGCCCCGATAACTCCCAGTTGCTTTTCGCCCAGGTGATGTACTTTCCAGGTAATATACTGCGAACTGCCGCAAACAAGACTTGCTGGTACTACACCAATCAACAAATCGACAACATAGAAAAGCAGGCCTTGCGTGAAGCCCTGAACAATGTATAGAACTGCCCAGAGAATGATGGACAGACCTCCGACAATATACCAGAATAGCAGCGCTCTGATGAAGTCTGTCGAAGCAAAGAAGGCAGGGTGAGGTTCATCTTTCCTCTGAATCATCCTATCAGCATGCTGAAGTGCCTCTTCTTCTACTGATATATCTGAAAGGGTGAGGTGAGGACTCTGGCCGTATCTGCGCCAAAAACCAGCGCCGGCAACACCTATAAGGACATAGAACAAAAAATCTGGAATTTCGTAGTTCAGATTGTTGACAGGAGTTGGAGTTTGAAAGACTATGTACTCATCAATACTAAAGAAGACCACTGCAAATAGAAACCCTATAAGGGCATCTCTCCACAGAAACCTTTTGACTATCCTGCTATGACTTGGGAAGGCTATCAACGTTCCCTGGAGGATTCCTATCATGAGTGTATAGACGATAATATCGCCTATATGCTGGTTAATGTCAAATAGATTTGGTGGTAGGGGAGTTGCCCTGAGGGCTTGTTGAAACAAAAAGAGCATGGCAGGAGCAAGGATTGCCAAAACCAAGATACCTACCACAAAATGGGTGATAAGGATGAGTAACCCCTTGAGTATTCCTTGTGGCTTGCCGAGCAAGTCATAGGAGAGATAGAGAAAACCTAATAATACTAATGAGTGACCAAGAAAAGTGATGCCATTTAATGTATGCTCAGAGAGGAACCATTGAAAGAGAGAAGTGCTCGTCCCTAGTGCCATGATATCCAAATTGCGCCTCGATATCTGCTACTCATGTGCATTGCTCGTATAGAAGACCAGCTTACGACAACTCCAGCATTTTTGCAACAGATCCCGATTTCGAGACAGCTCATCTACAGAAGCAGGAGACACGTTCTCCTCTTGCATCGTCATGTGAACCAAACAGGGCCCGAATTACTCCTGAGCTACTGGCGGGTCTTCCAGCAGTGGTAGTTGCAGCGGCATTGGCTTTTTTCGCCGTTTCGCATCGTCTGGCCGTCTTCCACCGCTTTGAAGTGCTTTGTATCTGGTTAATAGCGAACAGTGTCCTCTCGCCAGTGGAATTTCCTGGTATTCGACGGTGAGCGCATCACCATGCAGCCAGATCACGGTGGAATGACGGGCCAGCGCCTCTTCCCCATAGAGTTTCCACCGCCGAAATTGCGCGTAGCCCATCCGATCTAATCGGCGGAGAAAGCGTGTTGCAGAGAAAATCCGTTGCAACTGCTCGGGGGTGCGCAGTTTGCTGGTCTTCTGGCCGAGCACTTCAGCGCAAATGGCAAGCAGTTGCTTGGCCCGAAGCACTCCTCCATTATCCGTGATGAGGCGACTCTCGCGCACCAAATTGCTCCACAGCCGCATACAGTACAATGAGCACACAAGCCAAATCCTGGCTTTGAAAGAATTGAAGGGTATGATCAAACAGGTAGGTGGGATGCAGTACGTTTTGGCGAGATAGGGAGGGAGAAGGAGATTCGGTGATGCACTGGCTGATATATGGAATATCAATGCTGCATATCTACATGAAGCGCAAAAACTTCCAAAATCGTGCTAGTAAAGTGGAACTATATTGTATTAAACTATCACACATGCCTGGAATGTACATAGAACCTTACTGAAGGAGAAAGAGAATGGCAAATATCGACGAAGCGAACTTGAACGTACCAATGATGAAACTAGAGTTAGTGCCTGTACCTGTCTCTGATGTTGACAGAGCAAAAGCGTTTTATGAAAAGGCCGGCTTTATTCTAGGAGTTGACACACGACCGAGTGAGGGGATGAGGGTAGTCCAGTTCACTCCACCCGGCTCGGCTTGCACCATTGTCTTTGGCACTGGCATGGGTGACATTACTGAAATGACCCCCGGATCAGTCAAGGGGCTGCACCTGGTAGTTGATAACATAGATATAGCACGTTCGGCGCTTGTGAACCGTGGCATTGAAGTCGGGGAGATCACAGATTTCAAAAGTGTAAAGTATGCCGAATTTCGCGATCCCGATGGCAATTCATGGCTCTTGCAGGAATTTCCGTCAGAATTGAGACAGCCTGGACAAAGCTTCTATAAAGGAGAGGACAAATGAGTAAGCTAGTTGTGACTGAGTATCTTACCTTGGACGGCGTGTTTGAAGAACCAGGTCATTGGAGTTTTGACTTTTGGAATGAAGAGGCAATGCTTTATAAACGCGATGAACTCTTTTCCTCAGATGCTCAGTTATTGGGACGAGTCACATATGAGGGGTTTGCAAAAGCATGGCCGACCATGCCAGATACTGGAGACTTTGGCGAGCGCATGAACAGCATGCCCAAATATGTGGTCTCAACGACACTCACGAATGCTGAGTGGCAGAATTCAACAATCATTAGCAAAAATGTTGTGGAGGAAATCAAAAAACTGAAAGAGCACCCAGGTCAGAATATACTGGTTGCTGGGAGTGGGAGACTTGTGAACACACTGATGCAGCAGCATCTTGTTGATGAATTCAGGTGTATGGTGTATCCTGTGGTCCTGGGAAGGGGGAAGCGTTTATTTCCAGAAGGATCTGAGAAGTATACATTCAAGCTCATGGAGACCAAAGCGTTCAAAACAGGAGTTATCGTCCTGCATTATCAGCCGGACAGAGGATAGTCAAGACAAAGAAGAAAGAATGTCGGAACACTAAAATGATTTCATCAAAACGGGAAGAGGAGATGCAAACTCTTGGGAATGTTCATATTCAAAATATTGGTTTTTTTATACAATGTGTCTGGCGGCCGTATTGGCGGTAAGATGGGCCAAGTACCTGTCTTACTGCTAACGACTGTGGGGCGTAAGTCTGGTAAACAACGCACATTGCCGCTGGTCTATATCATGGATGGTCCAGCCTATGTGATTACAGCTTCGGCAGGTGGAGCTGATAAAAATCCCGGCTGGTTCTTCAATATACGGAGCAATCCACAAGCCACCATTCAGGTAAAAGATAAGCATATAAAAGTGACTGCGGAGGTTGCGGAAGGAGAGAAGAAGTCCGAGCTTTGGTCCCGGCTTGTAGAAGTAGCGCCAAACTTTGCCGGATATCAGAAACGCACAAGCCGTGAAATTCCTATGGTGATTTTACACCCTGTGGAGGAACGTTTAAGCGCTTAGGCGAACATTGGGTAAAAGCAACAAGAGTAAAGAAAGTGAGATCGAAGCATATTTCCCACCTCTCAAGCTGAGAGCAAGTAAGACGAGTCGATCAGCCTTGACAAGAGCTGAGAGAGGATGTAATACTATATTGTGTCTGGTATGACACACTCAACCTTTCACTATCGAAGGAATGTTCATGATCGCTCTCGCTTGAAATGTTTGAGCCGTTCACTACAGCTTCTGGGCTGAGCTGTCCACAAGAAGTGGTGAATGCTTCCTCTCTCCACCAGTTCCCCCTGGTGCCTTTTGTTGTGCCCGCGCACCCCCCTGGCTTTCCGTGTTTCCATCCAGCTTTCCATTCACGATTGGCATCAATTGAACACGCGAAAGGAATTTCTCATGACTATTCAAAGACGTTTGTACGCGGGTGCAGCAGACTTGCAACCGCTGCTTGATCTCAAGCGGGTCTGTACGACCGCAGAGAACATCTACGACTTTCCCACCGTTTCGGATCTGCGCGTCCTCCTCGCGCCTCTCCTGGTGAAAAGCACGGAGGCGAAACCCCCATGGGAGGATGAGCAGGGAACGGTGATTCCTCATCTGCGCCAACGCGCCATGACCCAGCAGGCGACCATGCTCTGGGAGATCGATGGAGTGCTTGTCGCCTATGCGCTCATTGCACCACCCTCCATTGTGCTGACGTTTCAGGTGTCTCCTCAAGCGCAGGGCAGAGGCATCGAGCAAGACATTCTGACCTGGGCACTGGAGGGAATACAAACCCAGGCGAATCAACGCGGGAGGTCGTTCTCCCTGTGGTGCCGTTGCCACAACAGTGAAACGGCACGCCGTACTCTCTTGGAAGAGGCCGGTTTCCATTCCCACTGGCAGGATTTGCGCCTGGCATCTTCACTTGCCTCACCTCTCCCAGCAGCCCCCCTCCCTTCAGGCTTTGTCTTGCGCCAGGGGGTTCATGGGAACGAGTTGGAGCGGTACCAGGATCTGCATCAAGCAGTGTTTGATGGGACAAGCATAGGACTCGACGGTCATCAGTCTCCGGCCTATCAACCCGATCTCGACCTGATTGCGGTGGATTCGCAGGGGTTGTTTGTGTCCTTTTGTCTCTGTGAACTGAAACGGGTTGCAGATGGCCGTGGCGAATATTCTGTCGGCTCAATCGGCGTCATCGGGACACGCCCAGCCTCTCAAAAGCAGGGGCTAGGACGAACGCTCTTGCTCACTGGGATGCACCTGCTCAAGGAACGCGGAGCCAGGACCGCTTTTCTCGAAACGGACCAGAGCAACACGCAAGCCATGCACCTGTTCACGTCTGTTGGCTTCCGTACGGTGTCTGCGTGGCAGTGGTTGATCAAGGAGGTTTCCCCTTCCGCATGACATGCGCCGTCGGCGAATCGAAGGGGTGCCTGCTTGTTTCGCAGCAGGCACCCCGCCTAAACATCCAGAAATGGCCAGGGAATCTGACAAATGGGTGAGGTTAGCCTTGCGTTCCATCACCGTCGTCGAACAGCGGGTATTGGAAAAATAGGAAGAGTGTATACTTCTTTTGACTTCTAATTTCTATCTCTAAAGGAGTACAGCATATGAAACCTGAAAATGTGGACGAATATATTGCGCAAGCGCCAGAAGAAGCGCAGGAAAAGCTTCAAGAGCTTCGAGCAGTGATCAAGGCCACAGCGCCCGAAGCAGAAGAGCGTATCAGTTACGGAATGCCTTATTACTACTACAAAGGCCGACTGGTTTATTTTCAACTTTGGAAAAAACATATTGGTTTCTATATGCCAACTCCCGTCGTAGAGGAGCATAAAAGCGAACTTCAGGGCTATGAAACCACTAATGCAACGATCCGTTTCCCCTTGAATGAAAAATTGCCACTCGATCTCATCAAAAAACTGGTTGAAGTACGAGTGAAAAAGAACGACGAAGCCGAGAAACAAAAATATCTCGTGAGTACAGACTGAAGCGGGATTGTTAAGGGCGGCTGCCCTTAACCTGGGGTTTGGGGCTATGCCCCAACTTTTCTCTCAAAGACAGGCCGCAGGCCCGACAGAAAAATGATGAGTGGATATAACGTATTTAAGTATTGACTTAATTAAGAAAATACCTTATAATATTCATATGGACATGTTTGTTGCAATTGCAGATCCGACGAGAAGAAACATCTTAGAACTCCTGGCCAATAATGGCGAGTTACCTGCCACTGCCATCTACCAGAATTTTCCCATTAGCCCACCAGCAGTCTCACAGCATCTCAAAGTGTTGCGTGAGGCACACCTGGTGGAGATGGAGAAACGCGCGCAACAGCATGTGTACCGCCTCAATCCAGAGACACTGTCTGAATTTGAAGCGTGGGTAAAGCACATGCAGCAGAGGTGGGAAGAACGTTTTGCAGTATTGGATACTATCCTCGAAAGTGAAAAACAAAAGCTCGTGAAGGACGAGCAAGAAAGCGGGTGATACTACGAACAAGAACGTGGAGGACACCATGAGAAAAGTCTTTCTCTACATGACCATGACCTTTGACGGCTTCTTTTCCGGACCACACGGTGAGTTGGACTGGATGTCACAGACACCAGATCAGGAACTTAACGATGACACTGTCGCCTTATTTCAAGGCTTTGATAGCGGTTTTATTGGCTATCCGACGGCTTCAGAGATGATCCCATACTGGTTAAACGCCGCGAAAAACCCTTCGGCCACAAAGGGCGAGCTTGCAATTGCGCAGGCAGTGAACACATTACACCCTATCATTCTCTCAAATAAGGAAGAAAAACTTGAGTGGGAGAATACACAGCTACTCCTGGTGAAAGGTGATAATGATCTTATTGAAGCAGTGAAAAAGATAAAGCAGCAGCCAGGCAAAGGCCTGGGAGTACCTGGCGGCATTCGCACGGCCCAAATGTTTGTGCGACTGGGTTTAATTGATGAGTACGTGCTGATGGTCCATCCTGTTGCCATCGGCAATGGGCAAGGTGTGTTCACGGACAGAGTGAACTTGGAGCTGGTAAGTACTAAGACCTACAGGTCTGGGGTGATGCGCGTGTGTTATCGGCCAAGCTAAATAGTTGACAGGAGTAATACCACAGTTTGAAAGGAGATGAAGGTATATGACAAAGAATATGACGAACGTTACAGCAGAACCGGGAAAACAAGAAATCCTCATCACGCGCGAATTCGATGCACCGCGAGACCTGGTGTTTAAAGTATGCATGGATCCAAAACTGCTTCCAGAGTGGTGGGGACCGAGATACCTCACAACCGAAGTTGACAAAATGGATGTAAGACCTGGTGGCGAGTGGCGCTACATCAATCGAGATGCTGAGGGAAACGCGTACGCGTTTCACGGCGTGTATCATGAAATATGCGCGCCTGAACGCGTAATCGATACCTTCGAGTTTGAAGGATTACCGGAAGCAGGTCATGTGACGCTTGAGACGATGAAACTTGAGGAATTGCCAGGAGGTCGAACAAGGATGACTGTCCAATCTGTTTTCCAAACAGTCGCTGACCGCGACGCCACGCTCCAAAGTGGCATGGAAGGCGGAGTTAACGATACTTATAACCGACTTGAAGAACTCCTGGAGAAACTCAAAATCACCCAATAGAAGGCATCCATTTGTTGACATCCTAAACACCCATTCTTGTCATCCTGAGCGCCAGCGAAGGATCTCACGCGCCGGGTTAGGAGATCCTTCGCTGAAGCTCAAGATGACACTGTTGACTGAAATAAAGAAAGGAAATGAATTACATGATAAAAAATACTACACAAAAAATCACCCCATTTTTGTGGTTCGACGCGAATGCAGAAGAAGCTACGAATTTTTACACTTCCATCTTTAAAAATTCAGAGATCGTAAGTGTCAGTCGCTATGGCGAAGGCTCACCTGGTCAGGCAGGCACGGTCATGACCACAAGTTTTATACTTGATGGTCAACCATTTACGGCGTTAAATGGTGGTCCACATTTCAAATTCAACGAGGCCATTTCGTTCTTCGTGAGTTGTGAAACGCAGGCAGAAGTAGATGAGCTGTGGGAGAAACTCACCGACGGAGGAGAAGAAAGCCAGTGCGGATGGCTTAAAGACAAATTCGGTGTATCATGGCAAATCATTCCGACCGCTTTAGGCGAGTTGATGGGTGACCCTGATCCTGAGAAATCGAAACGAGTTATGGAAGCAATGCTTCAAATGCATAAAATTGACGTCGAAAAATTAAAGCAGGCATACGAAGGACGATAACAGTCGAAATGCCTTAGCTGCTAGTTTCCGCACGAATGATGCAATCGATGCATTCTTCTAAATTTGAGCAGCGACAATTCAGACCATTTACCAGAATCATCTTCATACCCTGTACCTTGCGCATCAATGCATCCACCTCGACCAGCTTCTGGTGCGCAAGGGTCTGCCAGCGTTCAGAGAGTGGCATATTATCATCTAGCTCGTTGATGAGCGTCTGAATTTCCGCTATCGTCAAACCTGCAGCCTGGGCAACTTGAATAAACGAAATTCGGCGTAAGACATCCGGATTGTAGCGCCTCCGACCAGCACTGCGCTGTGGTGGTGGCAGGAGCTGGATGCTCTCGTAATAACGAATAGCTGAGGCACGAATGCCTGCGCGCTTTGCTACTTCGCTGATCGTCAGTTCTTCCATAAAACCATCCTAGAGAAACGCTTGACTTAAAGTTAACTTGAACACGTATACTTCCATTGTAGCCGATTACAAGCATATCGGCTAGAGAAATAACTATTCTTTTCTTTGGAAGGAACGCAAACAAACAATGGATGAAAAAGATATGGTATTAACAGTCACCGATCAGGATTTTGCCGAGCAGATCCTACAGGCACCGCTACCGGTGATTGTCGATTTCACAGCCTCCTGGTGCCCACCCTGCCGCGCGCTGGCACCCGTCTTCGAGAAACTGAGCCAGACCTACACAGGTAAGCTGCGTTTTGCACGCATGGATACCGATGAAAACCTGAAGACACCCATGCAAGTCGGCATCCAGGGCATGCCCACCCTTGTGCTCTTTGCCAATGGCCAGCAGGTTGGTCGCCTGATTGGCCCGCATCCTGCACGCCTGCAACAGGGCATAGACCGCCTTCTCGCGCAAGTTAGCGTTGCTCAAGCGTCGAATAAGTTCTGAAAGATACAGTTGCTCAGTTAAAAGAAGAAATGGGCTGCCATTCATAATAAGGAGTGCAGGGCAAATGCCCTCCTTATTATGAATGGCAGCATTTTTGATGGTTGCCTCCAATGTTAAAATTGGACAATGACCAAACTTAAAGGAATAAAAAGGTAGCTAAACTCAGTTCTTTTTGGCAAGACAGTATTCGGAGACAAGATGATCTACCTGGACCACTTATGCAAGGCAACCAATGCAGTTCTACTCATTTCTGGCAAACAGAGCCATTTCGAAGCCTTTAGCCATGACACCCGGCAATTAATTCCAGGCGAGCTTTTTGTGGCCGTACGCGGTGAACGGGGCGATGGTCACGATTATTTGCTTGACGCAGTTAAGCGAGGCGCGAGTGCACTGCTACTAGAACGACATGTCCTCGACTCGTTATCAGAGGAAGTGCAAGCTACGCTGTTGGAGACGCATGTTGCAATCATCGTTGTAGAAAATACGCGCCTGGCCTTACAACAATACGCACACTACATACTCGATCTGTGGCACCCAACGGTAATCGCTGTGACCGGCAGCACTGGCAAAACCAGCACGAAAGAGGCAATTGCAGCAGTCCTCTCCAGTAACTTTGCTACATTTAAAAGCTGGCAAAATTATAACGATTTGCTGGGTTTACCTCTCTCGCTTGGCCGACTTGAAGAACGGCACGAATACGCTGTACTAGAGTTAGCCTGCGATCATCCAGGGGAAATTAGAGCGCTATGCCAGATTGCTCATCCATCGATTGGTGTGCTTACCAATATCAGCCCGGCACAGCTACAATATTTTGGTACAGTTGAGCATTTGGCATCAGAATTAGGCACTCTTCTTACCGCTCTTCCACGTGGAGGAGTTGCCTTTGTTAACGCTGACGATGCTCTGATACACAATGTAATCGCGCATGTAGGAGAGAGGTTGGCAGCTTCTATCAAAACGTTTCAGCCATCGATGACCCAAAACATGCAAGTGACCTGGGAAGGCATACGATTTGATCTGCCTGTTGCGAGTGATACAGCTGGATCGCAGGAATTAGAGTACCCGGGCGACCGCGAGGGTCGCCCCTACATTTCCCACCCGGCACCACTCCATTTTCAGTCGCGTTTGTTGGGAGAGCATCACGCATCGACGATGCTGGCAGCCTACGCTGTTGGCATACATTGTGGTTTAAGATCAGCAGAGATACAAAATGCGCTGGCAAATGTACATTCGTTGCCGGGAAGGCTGAATCCCCTTAATGGATTTGAGGGTGCCAGGCTACTTGATGACACGCACAACGCGGTACCTGCATCGGTCATTGCAGGATTGGAGACCCTCAAAGCACTCCCTACAGGTTGTCGCATCGCAGTGCTTGGCGACATGTTACGCCTGGGTGACTTTGAAGAAGAGGCTCATCGCTTAGTGGGGCAAAAAGCAGCTCAATGCGTTGATTACCTCATACTACTTGGAGAAAAATCAACCTTGATTGCTGATTCAGCTCACATTGCTGGCCTGTCGTCAGAACAAATCATCATTACTTCAACACATGAAGATGCAGCACAGGCAACAACAAACCTGCTTAAACAATCCAATCTCTCATCCACATCCCCATCTATTGGTTTTAACCAAACAAC
>DATMNR010000378.1:0-5712 GCA_035568795.1 Ktedonobacteraceae bacterium | reverse complement strand
GCATCAGTTTATTGCATGAAAATCCTGTTATCCAATTGAGCACCAGATCGCGTTTAAAGATGAATATGAAGTAATTTTCTCCCAATGAATATTCATTCTTTGTTCATATGTTCATGGTATGATTTCGTCATTGGCATGTCCATAAACAATAATTATTTTGATGAGTGGGAGGGTTCATGGCACATGATACAGTTACCAGGCGATCAGCATATAACGTATCAATTACAATATCGCAAATGTGGGAAACCAACATGCAGAACTTGCCGCGAAGGGCAGGGTCATGGTCCGTACTGGTATGCCTATTGGCGTGAGGGATCACGCTTGCGATCAGGTTACATTGGAAAAGTGTCTCCCGAAACGGGAAGCGTTTTTCAAACTGCAGCAGTAGCTAGATAAAAGAACTCCAAGACCCGCACTTTACTTTCATAGCGCTGATGTTACAATAGCTGCATTGATAGACATTTACACTTTCATTACTATCAGGGAGAGCAGCATGAAATGTCCGTTTTGCGGAGGTACGGAATCACGAGTGAAAGATTCGCGAGATGTTGGTGACGCCATTCATCGACGACGCGAATGTGAGCAATGCAAAGGACGCTTCAGCACTTATGAGCGGGTCGAGAAATCTGTCCTGATGGTCATCAAGCGAGATCAACGACGGGAAGCTTTCGATAGGCAGAAACTTTTTGTGGGTATCAGCAAGGCATGTGAGAAACGCCCATTGTCTGTAGATGAGATTGAGAATGCAGTTGAGGAGATTGAGCAGGAATTGTACCGGCAGGGCAAACAAGAAGTCCAGAGCAGTGTCATTGGGGAACTTGTCATGGAACGACTGAGGCAAATGGATAAAATAGCCTACATTCGCTTTGCCAGTGTGTATCGCTCCTTTAACGATGTTGAAACTATGCTCGAGGAGTTACAGGATCTCTTGTATCGAAAGAAGGCCGAACCAACAGGACAATTGCAAGCACCGGCTTACGATACAGACAGCGAAGCGTAAGAAAGCAAAGTTCACCTTCCAAATACTTCGTTGCCTGTTTGCTTCATGTGTTCTTAAGTGTGAACCAACTAATCGCGACTGTTACTTTCAGCTTTTCTCAAGCGGCGACTAAGGGTAGCTAATAGTCTTAAAGCAATATCGGGATGATTACGTAAGGTTGTTCGAAATTCCCAGACTGGTAGAAGAAGAGCTGTAACATCGCTCATAGCAGTAACGTTAGCCGAGCGGGGTAAATCATCCAATAGCGACATTTCACCAAGTACATTTCCTGGACCAACAGTACCAAGATCTAACTCTGGTTTGTCAGGATCGTTCTCCCTGGTGATATGAACTGTGCCAACGGTAATTACAAACAGTCCAACACCTGTATCACCCTGTTTGATTAATTTTGACCCCGCGCTATAATTGCGTTCTCGACAAGCACCTGCGAGTAGTTGTAAGTCCTTCTTTTCTAAACCTGCAAAAAGTTCTACATGTGCCAGGGCATCTTCGTGCATGAGGCTAACTCCTTTGTACTAAGTTGTGTACTGGGTCCGACCGCCACGCTATTCGGTACCTAGAGGTTATCTTATCACAACTACCCGATCATGCCTAGCATGATTTTGACTTTCCTACTCCGAAGGACTACAATAAAGTCACGAAAGATCATTGATAGAAAATATAGGGGTCAAATATCCATGTCGGCACAGGACGAGAAAGCCGCGGAGAAACGCTTACAAGCAGGCATTGACGCTTTTTACGATGGCAAGTTGGATTCGGCGGCAGATGCCTTTTCAGATGCCGAAATACGCTTCAGATTACTTGGTGATTTTAAGCGGTCTGGAGACAGCCGCACAATGCTGGCCGATGTACAACGCCAGCAGAATCAGCTTGAACAGGCAGCTAACAGCTATCAGAAAGCAATGCGACTCTATAAAGACGCACATTACCCATTATACGTAGCTGGAAGTTCGCTCTCACTTGGACATGTCGAACGGCAGATGGCACACCTGGACCGGGCGCAAGAGGCTTATCAGAACTCCTGGAATCTCTATGTAGACCAGGGCAATGTACAGGGGCAGGGAAATGTGGCTCTGGCATTGGGGCATATAGAGATGCAACGTGGCAAAACTGAACGAGCAATTGAACACTATGAACGAGCAATTTCGTCTTTCGTTAGCGCTAACGATACCATCAATGAAGCAGATGCGCGGCGGAGTATTGGCGATTTACTGCGACAGACGAGACATTTTAATCAAGCAATGACCCAATACCAACACGTTCTGGAAGTTTATCAAGCAAATAGAGACAATTTTGGAGTCGTCGATGCCCTGGTAGGCATGGGTCATATATACCTGGATCAACGACAATTCGATAAAGCGGCAGATGTCTTCGCAGAGGGTGGGAAACTGGCAAGCTCGATTGAATACGAACTGGGTGAGGCTGATAGTAATTTGGGTTTGGCAGAAATCTCATTACTTGAAAATCAAGTCGAACAAGCTTTAACAAGCGCTCAGTTTGCATTACAAACATATACGGATAAGCAAAATCCACTTGGCACAGCCAATGCAAGTCGCTTACTCGGTGAGATTAACATGCGTCGGGGGCATCTTTCATACGCCAATAGCATGATAGAGCGTGCTTTGCGAACCTACAAGGCAATTGCTTATCGCATTGGACAGGCAGAGGTGACGATAAGTTTAGGTGAACTTCAACTTTTACGAGGATTTCTCGACCGAGCAATACAGACTTTTGAAGAAGCTAGTAAGACCGCTCTTTCGCTCAGCAATGAGTTAGTTGAAAGTAAAGCTTTACTTGGTCTTGGCATTATCTATAGTAAAAAGGGGCAGATTCTCCAGGCGAGCAACTACTTTTATGAAGCACAAACACGGTTGGATGCACAACGTTCTGATCCTGTCTATGACATCATTGCTTTGGAGATACTGGTTCGTAAAGCAAGATTAGCAGTCCTTACAGGTCAACTGGACGAAGCGGCCTCTTGCCTGAAGACAGCACTTTCAATAACATCAGAAAATAGCTCAATGCCACAAGCCGAACCTGCTCTATTACTTGCCGAAGGACAACTACTCTTAACTCGTGGAGATTTTTCCCAGGCTGAGAATCGTTTCAGTAAGGCATATAGCCAGGCTGAAGTTCTCCAGGAACCTTTGCTTGCCGCTGAGGCGCTGCTCGGTCTTGCTCAAACGCGTTTGTCTCGTCAGGAATTGGACGCTGCGTCGGCAAGTTTTCTTGAGGCAGGGCGGCAGTTTCAATTATTGGAGAGCACAGATGGAGATGGCGAGGCCATGCTTGGGATAGCCCAAACGCTCATAGGGAGAGGTCAGTGGAATGAAGCAATTGAACATTGTGAAGGAGCATTAACCCGATTTCATCAGAGCGGTAATCTGATTGGAGAAGCCGGTACTACTTTTACTTCAGGCCTTGCACACCGAGGGAATGGCGATCTGCAAGAGGCCGCCAGCAATTTCGAACAAGCGGTTGTTCTGTTCCAACAATATCACCTCCCGCTAGATGAGGCTGATGCGCGTTACGAGCGAGCTGGTATTATGCTTTTAAATGAGCAGTTCGATCTCGCGATGGATGACCTGACACGAGCCATAAAGCTAGTTGAACAAGTTATGAATACGTTGAGTACAGCAGATCAATGGAGCAAATTCCTACATCAATATGCAGAACTTTATACGCAAACTGCCATCATTCAGGTGAGACGAAATCAAGATAGCGAGGCTCTCTCAACCCTCTCGACGTTCGTGCGTATTACAGGTAGAGATTCAATTATGCCCTATCTCATGGCTTATGAAAACTCCATTCTTGCTACAACCGACGAAATGAGCGAAAATGAAGCACAAGTCAACAGAGAACTGGTAAAACGCTTGAGAACATTACGCAAGAAGTTGTGAAAAGCCTTGTCACAGTCGGCGTACCAGGGGTGCGGGGGACAAAGTCCCTTGACGGGGCGCGGGGTGTCCCCGCTCAATCCTCCTCTCCTCGCCGCCTGCGGCGGCGAAAAGCAAATACGAATGTATCTCAGGATGAAATGCTTGCTAAGTAATGCCAAAGAGCATATGATAATGCAAGAGAAAACTGCTACTTATAAAAACTAGAATGATAACAATACAATAGCAGAGAGGATTCTTCGCTATGACCATACGATTCATACGTGGTGATTCACAGGCGCCAAAGGGGCATGCCATCTTTTTTGCACGTAGCGCCACTGATAGCCGCACAGTTTTAGCTACTTACTGTGTTGTCCCTCCTATGCCTCTTTCCCTTGCGAAGTATCTACCTTCATTTCTAGCTTCTCAGCTATCCCCTGAAGACCTGCAAGAAGCTACAAATGTTCCTGTCATGCCAATCCCTCCGATGTTGGAAGAAGGTAATACATTTGAGCGTCTCCAAATGCTAGCAGAGCAGCGCGATGATGATTTGTGCGACATCGGCACAGTTAATCCAAAAGACGAGGGCGCACGTATGCAATTAGTTGCTCAGGGATGCCAGGAATACGGCCAATTCTACGTGACCTTCGCTTCAAGCTTCGCACAAGTTGGGAATCTCCCTGCAATCGAGGATGAAGCCCCAATTGCTTTAGATGATCTTGATGCCGATGAACTCCTGATACAAACAATGACAGATCGGCAACGACTGGCAGAGTTGGGAAAACTTGTGGGAGTAGCGCGGTATGCTCTGGAAGGACATGACGAACAGCAGTTGCAAGAAACCAGACAGCGTATGCGACGAGTATCCAAGACTCTAGCGGACAAATACCGTAGTGCCGAACTCACTGAAGCAGCCTTTGATCCTGGTGGTCGCGGCGCGAGGCTCGCTGAATTGTACTTGGAACGAGCTTACAAATTGCTTGATGAGGAATACGCCGATATACCAAGTATCGAGCGAGCAATTCGAGATTTACAATAGGAGTGGGTGAAACGAAAAACAGCACCCCTGTACGTTTTACCCCTCTTCTTGACAGGTACCCGGCTTCCGCTTTTTCATGGGGGTGAGAGAAGAGGAAAGCAGGAACCGTCTACCGCGGATGGCGTGTCCATCTATGAGTAGATGTCGGATTACGATTCGAACACATATGCCATCAGTTGGAGTCAGGGACCCAATCCCATCAACGGGATGAACTTGCCTGAGCAAGCTCGAACCTGACCAGATTCAGCCCTACGGGGCTACGTTAGGAGAGAAATAGGTACGTCGGGATGCGAGGCCAGTCTTGACCGCTACGGTGAATAGTTAAACAGAGGTAATGGGTTAACTCAGTGCTATTCACGCTAAACCTCTCGCTAACATTGTCGAGGCCACCATTACCCTAGCAATAGGAGGCTCATCGTGAGCAAAGTTCTCGTTGTAGACACCGAGAAACGACCATTAAACCCGGTGCATCCTGGCAGAGCACGAATCTTGCTCTCTTCGGGTCAGGCAGCCGTGTACAGGCGCTATCCTTTCACGATCGTGCTGAAAAAAGCCATTGAAAAGCCAGCCGTTGAAATGCTCCGCGTCAAGATTGATCCTGGAAGTAGAAACACGGGCATTGCTGTGGTCAGCGATGGAAGCTCTGAGGTGGTGTTTGCAGCAGTACTCACCCACCGTGGTGCGGCCATCAGGAAGGCGCTCGAGCAACGGCGAGCGGCACGTCGAAGTCGTAGACAACGACATACCCGCTACAGAAAACCCCGGTTCCTCAATCGCCGCCAGCGCAAAGAGGGATG
>DATMNR010000377.1:0-3328 GCA_035568795.1 Ktedonobacteraceae bacterium | reverse complement strand
ATTGGCGAAGTTCACTACTAGGCGCTTTTGCGGCTGTTGTGACTCTGGCCATTCTTATTGCCACTCTTGGTGTCGCACTTGTCAAATGGGTTCCCATCAATGATTTTCGCCTGGTCGTTGGCATCATCTTGATTCTATTCGGTTTAAAATGGCTCAAAAAAGCCATCCTTCGCTATAGCGGTCTCAAGGCACTTCATGATGAAGAAGCTATCTTCGAAGAAACGATGGCAGAAATTCGCGCACGTGGAGAGACGATTGCACCCAGATTTCAGCCGTTTGGGGTCGCCTTATCCTATAAATCTGTGCTACTTGAAGGGCTTGAAGTCGCATTCATCGTAATTACCTTTGGCAGTAGTGTAACGAGTACTTCAGGCAATGGTATTGCCTCAGCAGCCATAGGTGCAACAATTGCTGGTATACTCGTTATTACTGCAGGAGCAATAATCAGAGCTCCACTAACAAAGGTACCTGAGAATACACTCAAGTTCATTGTAGGTATTATGCTCACATCCTTTGGCACCTTCTGGGCAGCTGAAGGGTTCGGTTTTGAGTGGCCCCTCTCGGATGCTTTTATCCCCATAATAATTGTCATCTACCTACTTGTATCATATGGCCTTGTAACGTGGCTCAAATGGAACAAACAACGTAGTTTAGATAGGACAATTACAACTAATGGTTCTATCCCTGCTACAGAGCAGGAGGAGGTGCGCCCATGAAAGCTGTAAAGGCTATCTACAATTTTATTGTGGGCGATATGATTATTCTGGTTGGAGTCATCGTCGCAATAGTTATACTTGCCCTCATCAATAATGTCGGCGTTCTGGCACCTTTGCGGGTTGCAACAGGATATTTACTGATCGCAGCCGTGATCGGAGTTCTTACTGCGACGCTCTATCGAGAGGCTAGGGGTAAGCGTTAGCAACGACATCCACCACCGAAAAGGCTAAAATGATTGTTGAAGATTTTTCCGAACCTCTTAACAAACACTGGACACAAACTTGTATTGGGGGCGGGAAAATATACTTCGAAAACTTTAAACTGCGCATGGCATTTGATTCAGCTCGTCAGGGAGTATATACCGACGCACAAATCGATGATTATGGCAATCTAAAGAGATCTGATTTTCCCTGGCGACCTCCTCTACGTATGAGGGTTATTGCACGCTCTTCGTTACCTTCTGCAACCTTTGGGGACAATGTCGAGAGCACAAATAAATTGCGTGGCACTGCTGGTTTCGGCTTCTGGAATTATCCGTTCTCGGTAAAAGGGGATATCCTGATGTTGCCAGAGGCTGTCTGGTTTTTCTACGCCTCACCGCCCTCTAACATGGCGCTTGTACCTGGCATTCCTGGCTGGGGATGGAAAGCGCAGGTTGTACATAGTATGCAACCCAGTTCTCTAGCAGCCACCGTCCCACTTGCTGCAACCATTGCTTTCGGTCTATTGACTGGCAAAACACGGCCCGCAGCCCGCTGGATGCAAAAGGTATCTGGAGCCCATGAGGCAATCTTGCCAGTCGAGATGAATGAATGGCATAACTACACGCTTGAATGGAAGCATAGCGAAGCTCTCTTCTGGGTTGACGATAGACTAATTCTTCGCTCACCGCAATCGCCTACTCATCCGCTAGGTTTCGTTGCATGGCTTGATAACCAATATGCAGTTGCTACCCCACGAGGCGAAGTTCGCTTTGGTACTGTATCAAGTGGTCCTCAATGGCTTGAACTAGAGAGTGTGAAAATAGAACCACTGTAGGTCGCCAGAAGAGTGCCAAGAAATTTGACACTCTTCTTTAGCATCCTACACCTACTTCTCGGCCAGCATCAACACCTCGTCAATAATGCCATATTCGATTGCCTCAGTAGCGCTCATGAAGTAATCTCGTTCAGTGTCGCGCTTGATCCGCTCCAGTGACTGACCTGTATGATACTCGATTATTTCATTCAGAACATCTCGCGTATGCAAGATTTCACGAGCCTGGATATCTATATCAGTGGCCTGCCCACCAATCCCTCCTTGAATGAGCGGCTGATGCATATGAATACGAGCATGAGGCAACGCGCGCCGTTGTCCTCGATCTCCTGCCATTAGGAGAATTGTCCCAAAACTGGCTGCATAGCCAACGCACGTTGTCACGATGGGGCAGGGCAGGTGGCGCATCGTATCATAGATTGCAAGTCCCGCGCTCACCGACCCGCCAGGCGAGCTGATATACAGGTGAATTTCTCTCTCAGTACTCTCGGCAGCCAAAAAGAGTAATTGCGCTACTACCAGATTACTCATCGCCTCTTCAATAGGTCCATTAATCATGATTATACGCTCTTTTAAAAGGCGCGAAAAAATGTCATAGGCGCGTTCACCACGCCCGGTAGTTTCGATCACTGTTGGCACAACTAAACTTGATGTCATGCTATTACTTCTCCTTATTTCACTCATTCACTTTTTTGTCGTACAAAGTAGTAATGCACCAAAGAATTTCTTCCTGGTCTTTCCCTGTCTAATACTCGAGAGACAAAATCACGTGTCACCTGCTCATCGTCTCGATGTAATCCACTTCCCATGGTTCTCTGATCCACAACTCCAACCAGTAGCCAGCCCTGCGTGCCCAGTTCATCCAACTGGGTTGAATCAGGTACATCTATCTCTCTGGTGTCGACAACCATTACATGGTACTCCCAACGAACAGGTTCAACAGGCACCTGTTCATACACCATCGGTACATGTAAACTACCGGGAGTATTCCCCTGTTCTAGTAACCCATTTCCCATTCGAAATGACATTGTAATAGCCAACTCAATATTCCTCCCTCTAATTGAAACAATCTTTACGTTGCATAGCTCTAATCAACTCTGTCTTGACTATATCATGCTATTAGCGTATATTAATAGGTGAAATATATGCCAATAGCATAGTTCATTTTTTAAATATGCCATAAGCATAGGTCTAGAGAGAGGAAAATATCCATGGCTGAATTGGAGGAAATTATAGGCAAAGTCATTCGACGCGAACGGCAAGATCGTCGACTGACCATCAAAGAATTGGGAGATAAAGCGGGTCTTTCAGAAATTTATGTTGGCGAAATCGAAAGGGGGCAAAAATATCCCTCTTCCAATGTTCTGGAAAGTCTTGCTCGAGCACTCGAACTTGACATGGCTGACCTCTTGGAACTTATGGCAGAGCAAATTCGCTTTGAACGCCAGCCTGAGATGGTAAACAACACTATCGGCTTCATTTTACCCTCGACTCCTGGTCAGCCTCGCAGACTAGTTGTCAAAAAGATCGTCAATATGCTCAATGAAGGCGATGTAGAGAGTGTAGCCAACTTCAG
>DATMNR010000376.1:0-5548 GCA_035568795.1 Ktedonobacteraceae bacterium | reverse complement strand
GTCCGCGTGAAAACTGAGTGTCTCACCATTGTGCCATATCAATGGTGTACCGGCGCTGCTGTACTTTGCTGATTGATATACCCAGCCCATGCCATACACAGCGCCGGGTATCATGACGGCAGCAGGTGCATGCATGGTGGCTATATCCGCTGGTGAGAGCACAGAAACGCTGCCATACTGTCCACCATTCATTTGAGCAATGAGGTAATGGGACATGTCCTCGGCAGTAGAACTCAGCCAACCAGCAGGAAGCATATCAAGTCGGTAAGGTTCATTCGCAGGAACTGGATAACCGAATAACCAGTGATAGCCTTGTGCCAATCCAGCTTGTCTTGCGCTCTGCTCTGATGCGAAACTATGGCTCATTTGCAAAGGATCAAAAATGTGCTGCTGGATGTAGCTTCCGTAGGTTTGTCCAGAGACCGCTTCGATAATGAGTCCCAGTGTTGCATAGTTCGAGTTCGAATACTGAAAGGTCTTGCCAACGGGTTGAGTAAGTGCTACCTTGCTCAGATTGCGCACCTGTTGCTCCAGCGTTCCAGGCGTTTCAGCCAGAAATGCGACGCCTGTAGCGGTTGAGATACCGCTGGTCTGGTTCAGCAGATTACGCACGGTGATGCGTGCGGATGCCGTGGGATCAGCGACGTGGAACCAGGGCAGGTAGCGCTGCACAGGAGCGTCAAGTTGTATCTTGCCCGCCTCAACGAGTTGCATAATCGCCATCGCAGTAAATGATTTGGTCATCGAGCCGATAACAAACGGTGTTTGTGCGGTCACCGCTCTTCCAGACTGGTCGGCTTCGCCGAAACCATGTAGGTGTACGATCTGATCGCCATGAACGATGCCCAGAGCTAAACCTGGAAGGCGCATTGCTTGCATTTGTGAGCTTACATACGCATCGATTTTGGCAAAATCTGGCTGGTTCGATCTCGTTGCCGCCGCTGCAGGGAGCGCTGTCGACGCTAGCGCCATGAACGCCAGCAGGAAGGCAACGACACCTGCAACGACGGTTCGGGATATATATATTTTCATGTGCTTTTCCTTTTCTCAAGGCGACTGCAAGAGCCGCCTTGAACTATGTACTTTCAGATGCTGGTCAGAGGAGACTCTACTGGTTGAGGTACCTCTATAAGTTTCGCGTTACGTTCAGGGTTGTATCCGAGACGGCCCCTTGTGAAGACGAGGAGTAATACTGCCTTTCTCGTAAGATGAGGTTCTTACTAAACCCCATCCGCGTTAATAATCTTCCAATCATTGCCCTCAAGCTTTAACTGGAGATGTATCTGGTAGCTGTGATCACCACGATGAACAGTGATCGTCATATGTGATGGATCGTTGCCTTGCAATGAAGGATCGATATTATACTCGCTCACCTTTCCATAGTGCGTATCAGCAGAAGTTGCCAGAGCGGTAAACGATTGCTGATCTACTTGCTGGCCATTGATGGTAGCCTGGCTATCCAGGTTAGTGTATGCATTCGCGTAGTCCTGTCTTATAAAGGCCAGACCGTAGCTTGCAACTACGGGGACAGGTTGATCAGTTTGTTGAAAAAATGTGTGCAGCGCGAAGAAGGTATTTCCAGCAACGAGTGCTGAAAAAAGCAACACTCCAATAGCACTTCCAAGGACGATCCAGAGCCAGGTGCGTGGTTTCCTGGGTTGCGGGCTATAGTTATAATTTGGTGATTGCGTAATTGTTGGTACTGACATGATAGGTTTCCTTTCTCATTAGCGATTCAATAATGTGTCATATTTGAAGAGAAGCAGGTTTTCTTAGGCTTCCATTCTGCCGCTCGCGACAAGCAGCCTGAGGTATTCCCAGTGATGTATAACCGAAGCGCGATCACTGCCACCACTCTGGTAGCGCTGGCGCAACTCAATCAGTGAAACAATTTGCTCTGCTGAAAAGTCGCAAGTGGTCAATTTCTCAAAGTCAGAGACAACAACCTCTTCAATTGTTGTGCTTTCAGGGTCTTTTTTTAGAGTGCTATATGGGTTCATTTTTATTACCTTTCGAAATGTCCTTTTATGATGCCTGGTTCTAAACGAGCACTTTATAGGATGATGACTAATACAATTTTTTTATACTTGCCGCAAGGTTTTATCCCTTGTTTCTGCAAGTATAAGTTCTGAAGCCGCTTAATCAGAACTGGCATCCGAACTATTTCTACTAGGTCTTTGGGAGTAGAGAAGTTCTGCATCAAAAGGAGTCGATGATGCACATGACCCCATTAATCCAGGCAATTGTATGGGTGCCAGCCCTGTCATGCTGAGCGCAGCGAAGCATCTCGTGGCCCAACGCGACAGACCCTTCGCTTTGCTCAGGGTGACAAGGTAGGGGCCTTCGCTGGATGTTTTAACAATCCAGATTATTCTGTTCCTTGCCATGTCCGTGCCCATCGCCGATTCATGTGTACATTGTCAAACAGCAGTAACGGTCATCAGCAGCTCAATGTAGGAAGGATGCTAAAAAAAACAAATTTTGCAGATTATTACCAATCAAATGATTTAAATTGCCAAATTACTTGACAATATTATACATTCATGCTAATATCTCTATTGAATTAGTAATAATTATCAGTCAATTAACGATAAATTCTATGTTATTGTTGATCACATAAGTAGGAGGAACAGAGTATGCATCCTATTATTACCAGGGACCCGGTCAGTGGAAACGAGTTGATCGTCACTCGGCTCGAGAGTCCCCAGAGTGGTATCACCATCGAAGGCCAGTTTAGCCTGGGTTGGATTGGCCGTTTAACACGCGAGCAGCTAGATTTTGTCGAGTTGCTGGTCAAGAACCGGGGAAATATTCAGAAACTTGCGCAGGATCTTGATATGGCCTATAACACCGCTCGCAGTCGCCTTGATGAAATTGTGATGGCTCTGGGTGGCGCTCCCGAAGGAGATGGTCGCGCTGATCGCCGTCTAGTGCTTGATCGACTGGCTGCTAAAGAGATCAGCGTTGAGGAAGCTATGCGGATGCTGAAGGGTTAACAGAATGACAACTTCAACGGATGAACGCAACCGTATTCTGATCATGATCGAAACAGGCCAGATTACCGCTGCCCAGGCAGCAGAACTGTTAGATACCATGTCGCCAGAATATGAGCAGCCCAGCGGGCAGATTGAGAACCGAACTGTGCGTATCTGGATGACTGACATGTCCACCAATCGTAGGAAGATGAATATGACCGCGACAATACCAGTATACCTGGTCAGCACAAGTCTGCGCTTGCTAGCTCGCCTGGTAGCGCAACTCAATGACAGCACACTTCAACATGTGATACGTGCAATAGAAAGAGGTACTACTGGTCGCCTGTTAGATTTGCAAGATCTTGAAGATGGAAAACGATTAGAGATTTTTGTTGAGAAATGATTGATTGAGTTAAGAATTGGAGGGCGATACAATGCAACAAACATTTCCCGCTGGCAGTGAGCCAAAGGTGATTATAGCGCAAATTCGTGGCGATTTACATGTAAGCGTATGGGATCAGCCGGCTATTGCCATTGATGCAGATGGCCGTGTGAATCAGCTTTACCAGGAAGGTGATGCTCTCATGATCAGGGAGAGCAGTGGAGATCTTAAGTTACATGTCCCGGCCGATACTGAGGTACACGTTACAAGCCTGAAAGGTGATGTTTCGATAGGTGGAGTGAGACGGGTTGAACTAGTCGATATTGGAGGTGATGTAGTATTGCATGAAATCGGCATTGGTGTAGATATAGAGAAAATCGGCGAGGCGGTTGCACTAAAAGACCTTCGCGGTGATTTGAGAGTCGTGAATGCTACTGCACTTCGTTCGCGCGGTGTAATTGGTGCTGATGCTTTTCTTTCTCATGTCGCACTTGTAGAGATGGAGACTGTAGGAGCCGATTTAGCCTTAGAAAACGTTGAAACAGCCGTCGTTGGTAATGTTGGTGGGGATTTGAATGTAGATGAAGTTGCTGACGCTTTGAGCTGTGGAAATATTGGTAATGACTGTACGGTAAGAAGCGGGACTCCCTATGAGATCGCGGTTGGCAATGTAGGCGGTGATACTAAGGTAAGCAATGCAGCGACTGTGCATATCGGCAGCATTGGAGGTGACGGTGAGTTAAGTGATGTGCAGGGGATTGTCGAGGTAGGCAATGTAGGAGGAGACGCAAACTTTAAAGGTGTAGGTGGAAACCTTCAAGTAGGAAGTATTGGGGGAGATGGAGTTCTGTTAGGTCTGAATGCCGCCTTGGAAGTTGGAAGTGTAGGTGGAGATCTTGAATTGCAAGCTACTTTCCCTGCTGGTAGTCATATCCGTTTAAACGTGGGAGGCGATGCCAGTATAGAGTTGCCGGAAAATGCTAATTTGAGCATACGTGCCGCAGTAGGAGGGGATGTCACAGGTCAGTCTGTAACATTCGAAGGTGGTAACATGATCAGTCTTGTGTATGGTGATGGAGCCGCAGATCTCGAATTGAGTGTAGGCGGTGATCTTGAACTACGGGGTGCTGGTAATCCACGCAGTAGTAGTAACAGCAGCTCATGGGGCGACTTTGGCAAGGAGATGTCGGAGCTAGGGCGTGAAATGGGAAGATTAGGCCAGGAGTTGGGCCGTGAGATAGCCGCAGCATTCCAGGAAGCAGGCTGGTCGCAAGGTTCCGAATGGTCAAAGGATCTAAAACGCAAGATGGATGAGCAAGCTCGACGTGCGCAAAAACAGGCTGAAGAAAGCTCTCGAAAAGCCCAAAAACAGGCTGAGGAGGCCGCCCGTCGCGCTGGAGAGCATCCATCGCGTGTACGAGTGCGAGTGAATGATCGCGAATGGCGCATGGATCCAGAGCGTTTAGAACGGCTTAAAGAACAGGCACGCAAAGCAGCTACAGAAGGAATTGTGGGAGCGCTTGAGGCAGTAGAACAGGCCATCGGCAATTTGGGTTTACCCAAGTCGCCTAAACCACCAGTGCCTCCAACCCCTCCATCGAGTCCACCACCTGCTGCTGGGCAAACGTTGCGCACTGATAGCGAAGGATTGACTCAGAGCGAGCCATCGGCTCAACAAACTGGCAAGAGTGAAGAGGCCAGCATCAACAATGCTACAGAGCCTGATCTCGAACAGGAGCGCGAGGCAATCCTGCGCATGATTGCCGAGGGACGCATCTCACCAGAGGAAGGCGATATGTTGTTAGAGGGATTGGGAGGATAAGAGTCGTTGCCGCTAACTATTCAGCAAGTGGTTTAAGGGCGTCTGGCTGAATAGTTAGTAGCTTACAAAGCAAGTAAGAACAGCCCAACCATGGACATGAGGCGGTCGCAAAGCTGATCAGAGTGTTGAAAATCTCTGAATAACCTCATCATTTTTACTTCTGCATGTCAAAATCTGAGTGTAAATGAAGACCACATAACGATTCAAAGTCATCACTATTGGTGTTTTTCAACAGGTTGTACTTTTTTACGGCTAAGAAGTAGCCTCGAATTCTGAAATTTTTTATATGACTACCAAAAGGATAAACTAATAAAAGATATGAAAGACAAACAGCTTCACGATTTCATCACAATGAAGGCGAACGAGTTC
>DATMNR010000375.1:0-13953 GCA_035568795.1 Ktedonobacteraceae bacterium | reverse complement strand
CGTTTCGAAGGTCAGGGTGAGCCATCTGCAAGTGGTCAGACAGGCGCCTTGATTCTCACCATCAACATTGCGCCTTTGGAAGAAACAATCAAGCCATCTCAATCAAGCGAGGCAGAGGATAAAACGTATCGATCTGACTCTAATAAGATTCCAGAAGCTCCAACACCTCTATCCAAATCAAACATCATTCAACATTTTCGTCGCCTCGTACTTGCAAGACCTAAGACAGCAGCGCTCATTGGACTTGTCTTGCTTGTTGTGATATCAAGCTTTAGTGTCTTCTAGTTCAAGTATGACAATATCTTGCAGAGAAACGGCTTGCTCAATGTCGGGACAGCGAACCCTTATCCTCTCTATACTGGAACGCTGGCGTTAAACGACCCATTGAGTGATAATAGCAATGGCTACTTTTGGGTCGAGAGCAATGACAGCGGAGGTGGGTGTGGGTTCTCAGGAAGTGCCTACCATATTTATGTATCTCAATTAACTTCAAACCACTACTGTCCTGCTGGGGTTACAAACTTTAGTAATTTCACCTATCAAGTTCAGATGACAGTTGTTCGAGGAGACGCTGGAGGGATCGTTTTCCGTATCGACGATGCAAACCAGAGTGATTATTACTTTCGCATCGGCATTGATGGGTCATATGCCCTCGATATCTACAAAGATAATAGCTTCGTTAGCAACTTGACGAGCGGATCTAATACTGTAATTAACACTGGCCTCAATCAATCGAACCTTCTTGCTGTAGTGGCAAATGGCAGTAACATCATTCTATATGTGAATAATCAGCAGCTTGCTAGTGTGAGTGACAGCACGTATAGTCAGGGTGAAATAGGTATGGTAGCTTCAAGTTTTAGCAATCCAGCAGAGGCAGTATTCACCAATGCAAAAGTCTGGACATTCTAACCAAACAAACAGAGGTGGGATATCTTCATCCCGCCTCTGTTTACTTGATTATCTACCTTCCAGGTAAAAACGCCAGCAAACTACTCGCCGCTGGATTTGCTATGAGCAAAACCACCTGTGCAGCGAACGTAATCACAATCAACGCCGCGGTTGTCAAAGCAATTGACGAACTCAAGCCTATAGGGGTCGTCAAATGGTCTTCTTTGAGCGGCGCGTCAAAGTACATTACCTTCACAAGCCGTCCATAATAGACAAGCGAGATCACTGTGTTTATTAATGCAATTACTACCAGCCAGGATAGTCCCTGACTCCAGGCAGCCGAAAAGATAAAGACTTTACTCACAAAGCCTGCCATTGGCGGAATACCCGACAATGAAAGCAAACATAATGCAGTTCCTGCGCTCAACAACGGCGCGCGTTTTGCCAGTCCTCGAAAATCTTCGATCTTCTCTCCACCTGTCGCGTTTGCCAGGGCAATAATGCCGGCAAATGCGCCCAGGTTTGTCAATGCATACACTAGAATGAAAAATAGCACCGCCGAGCTGCCGTATGAGTTTTGTCCTGAAAGACTGGCAGTGAAGCCCACGAGAATATAACCCGCCTGAGCTATACTGGAATATGCCATCATGCGTTTCACATTTGTTTGTACGGCTGCTACCAGGTTTCCTAACGTCATTGTCAGTATTGCAATGATTGCGACGATCGTAATTAATGTCTGGAGATTGACCTGCCCAAGCCCACCTGTAACGAAGATACGGAGCAAAGCGGCAAAACCCGCTGCCTTTGAACCGACCGAAAAGAATGCCGTTGCCGGGGTAGGCGAGCCTTCATAGATATCAGGTGCCCACATATGGAATGGCACTGCTGAGATCTTGAAGCCGAATCCTGCCAGAATGAGCACACTGGCAATAAGTACAAGTACATTGCCATTCTGTACGCCTTTCTCGATTGAGATGGCAATACCTGTCAGGTCTGTTGTTCCTGTCAGTCCGTACAGCAACGCAAATCCATACAGCAGTATTGCCGAGGACATTGCGCCTAACAACACATACTTGACCGCTGCCTCTGCAGACCGTTCACTGGTACGCAACAGTCCTGCCATCACATACAACGGAATACTCGTCAATTCAAGTGAGATGTAGATGGTAAGTAATTCACTGGTGCTTGCCATGAACATCATACCCGCCACAGAAAAGAGCAGCAATGTGTAGAATTCGCCATCGGCCTTAACGTATTTCCCAACATAGCTATACGACGACAATATGACAATGGCGGCAGTGATCAGGAAAATAATATCGAAGAAAATAGCATATTGATCAACGACTAGCATACCGTAGAAGCCATGAACATCTGGGAGCGCATGATTAGCGGTCAGAATTGCTAGTGAGATAGTAAACCCTAAAGGCACGATGAGACCGATCATAGCGACAGCTACAGTCACGATGCGCCGTTTTAAAAACAGGTCTACCACCATTACTATCAGCGCTAAAAAGATCAGGCTCAACTGCGGCGAGAGCAGATAAAGATCAGATATGTGAAGCATATCAAAACACCTACCTTTAACGTATTATACCTACCGAATTGACTCCGTGCATTAACGCGGATAAGGCAGGAGTAATTACGTCAATCAGGAAATTTGGAAAAACGCCAACAAAAACGATGAGTACTGCAAGTGTAATCAGTGGTAGTGCTTCGCGCCAGTTGGCATCAGGTAACTTATTCCATTTTGTGTTAAATGGCCCATAGAAAACCCGCTTGAGCATCCAGAGCAGGTAGGCCGCCGTAAGGATCATAGTGAAGACCGAGATAATCGTAACTACGCTCCAGACCTGGTAGCTACTGGTAAATGTCGTGTACTCTGCAACAAATCCTGCTAACCCGGGTAGGCCGAGCGAAGCTAGTCCAGCAAATGTAAAGAGGGTTGCCAGTAGCGGCATCTGTTTGGCGACACCACCAAAGATCGAGATTTCGCGGGTATGTGCATGATCGTAAATCACGCCAACGCAGAAGAAGAGCATACCGGTAATAATACCGTGGCTAAACATTTGCACTGTCGCGCCTGTCAAAGCCGCCATCCCGAAGGGACTCACCAGATTACTATTATTCAACGTACCGGCCGCGGCTGCTACTCCTAGTAATACAATACCCATATGACTCACACTTGAGTAGGCTATAAGCTTTTTCATATCTGACTGCACCAGACAAATAGCCGCGCCATAAATGATATTAATAGCAGCGAAAACAGCTAACCAGATTGCAAACTGGTGGATTCCTTCCGGCAAGAGTGTCAGACAAACACGTATCAATCCATAAGCACCCATCTTGAGCAATATTCCGGCAAGGATGACACTTACCTCAGTTGGAGCATCGGTATGAGCATCTGGCAGCCATGTATGAAACGGGAACATAGGTATTTTGATAGCGAATGCCAGGAAGATCAACAGGAAGATGAGTAATTGAAGGTTTATCGTAACGCTGGTCGAAAGAATTTGTATGGATCCTGTCAGGAAATGTGTCGAAAAATATTGCATACTGGCCGTTCCGGCGCCCGATTTGAAGTAAAGGATCAGAATTCCGGCTAGCATAAACACACTACCAAAAAATGTGTAGATCAGGAACTTCCAGGCCGAGTAAATACGGCCTGGCATACCATGTTTTATAACATCGCTGCCCCAGATACCAATGAGCAGGAACATCGGAGCCAGTTCAACTTCCCAGAAAAGGAAGAAGAGTAGCAGGTCAAGCGACAAAAATACACCCATCACACCGGCTTCCAGCAGCAACAGCAATGCCATGTATTCTTTAACTCTTGTTTTTTCCCAGCCCCCAATGATGGCCAGCATAGTTAACAAAGCATTTAAAATGACCATAGGTAAGCTTAAACCATCAACACCCAGGAAATAATTAATGCGAAAAGTAAAGCTGCCTGCTGTAAAATTAATCCACGGCACATCTATCGATTCTATGGGGTTGTTGAGGTTACCAAAATTGTAACCATTGAAAACTGCTGTACGGAAAAATATAGCGATGGTAAGGCCAAAGGTGGCGGCAGCAAATAATAGGGCAAGCCAACGTGCGAATCTGACCGGGGTCGCCATCGCTGCCAGCGCTCCAATCACTGGCAGGAAAATAATCCACGTAAGAGTACTTTCAAATATCATATACACTCCTTGCATTTGGATGACCACGAAGTGGTAGACGCGGGCAGCGTCGTTTCCGAATGTCTAAGATTAGTCTGTATACACTCCTTGCATTCGGATGACCACGAAGTGGTAGATGGGCGCCAGCGTCGTTTCCGAATGTTTAAGATCAGTTTGACCTCACTTCACAAATGTGACCAGTGCAAACACGAGTATTGCAAGCACCGCTACACCACCAAAAAAGCCAATCATATAAGTCTGCACCCTGCCTGTTTCAACATGTCGTACATCGCGGCCAATAGTTATCACCAGTCGAGCTACCCCATTTACTATCCCATCAATGACGTAGGTATCGAAAGCCTGGGCGATATGGGAAAAACCAAACACAACATAGCGAATCAGTAAGTTGTAGAGGTCATCTACATAGTATTTGTGCAGCAGCACACGATGCGCGCTCCGTAAAAATGCGCGGTTCTGTACATAGTCATGAATACGTGCAAATTCAAACCTTGCATATAGCACATATGCCCAGGTAAATCCGACGAGTGAAACTGCTAAACCGACCCAGGTCTTCCAATCGTCCAGGACATCCGTGACAGTCAGAGCAGGTGCGCCTGCCTGAAGATAGGGATAGAAATTGAACCAGTCACCAGCAAAGATCGATGGAACGATAAGTAGGATGAGCGGTATGGTCATAAAGAGCGGCGATTCATGTGGAACTTTTATGTGTTCTTTTTCTTCTGGATCCATTTCAACAAGATAGGTCTTATCTTGATTTCCTTCTTCCACTCCTGCGATACGATAGATTTTGCCACGATATGTCCCACCCCAGAGACCTCCCCAACTTCCTCCCTTGCCGCCAAAGGCCAGTAAGAAAGCTCGAAACATATAAAAACTAGTCAAACCAGCTGTAATCAGCGTGATGGCCCAGAGAGCATAATTTCCCGTATCAAAAGCAACAGCTATAATATTATCTTTGCTGAAAAAGCTATCAAAGAAAGGAAAGCCTCCGATTGCAAAAGTACCAACTAACCAGGCAATAGCTGTAATGGGCATCAGTGGACCAAGCCCTCCCATCACCCGCATATCCTGCGTTTCCTTATGTGTTGCATGGTGCAGCGCGTAAAGCACACTGCCTGCGCAGAGGAAAAGCAAAGCTTTAAAGAAAGCATGTGTGAAAAGGTGGAACATGCCCAGGCCAGGACCATATGCGGTTCCCGCTGCGATGCCCATTCCTACGAACATGTAGCCAAGTTGGCTAATGGTCGAGAAAGCCAGTACGCGTTTGAAATCGGTCTGTACCAGGGCAATACTGGCAGCAAAAATCGCCGAGATGCCGCCGATCCAGGCGACAACCTGGAAAGCTAGTGGGTCCGCGGCTGCAAATATGAACCATGTACGCCCAATCATGTATACGCCTGCAGCGACCATAGTTGCTGCGTGGATCAGCGCGCTAACAGGCGTGGGACCTTCCATAGCTGGAGGCAACCATACATGGAGTGGGACCTGTGCCGATTTGCCAATTGCGCCACAAAATATCAAGATCATGGCAACGGTGAGCACTGCCTTGTCCATATGCATCACGGCTGTGGGCAAGGCACTAAAGCTGAATGTGCCAGTACTGACGAACAAGATCATGATGCCAATTATAAAGCCAACATCTCCTACACGGTTGGTAATAAAAGCTTCGATAGCTGCACTTGACGGAGAGAGACGATCCTCGGCGGGCTTGCTCTTCTTGTTGAACCAGAATCCGATAAGCAAGTACGAACTGAGACCTACCAGTTCCCAGCCGATAAAGATCACCAGGAAATTTGCCGCAAAGACGATTGTAAGCATGGAAAAGGCAAAGAGAGAAAGATAAGCATAGAAACGAGCATATCCCGCTGATCTTTCCATATAACCTTGAGAATAGAATTGTACTAACAGCGTGATGCTGGTAACTACGACCAACATAACAATAGTCAGGTTATCGAGGTGAAAGGCTAAAACATAACTCCCAAGACCAAAGCAGTTATTAGTAGCGTCGATATTCTGACACCACGCGTACGATATCTGTGACAGGGCGATGCCTTGTGTTGGTAGTAGGGGGGCTACCGAGATTAACCCCGAAGTGTTGAGCAACAATATCCACGCGTAGATACAAGCCAGAGCCATGATTACAACACTGAGATAGCCACTTATCTTAGCGCCTGGTGTCAATTGTGGAACCTTGGGATCTTCGATGTCCTCAAAGACCAGATCTTCACCTTGAGGCCCTTTCTCATGCATCAGCTCAACGTCACTCTCGGTTTCGCTGTGTTCAGTGACCGCATTTGCCTCTGCTTCGTGGGCTGGCTGCGACCCAACACGTGCACGTGTTGCCAGGTCCCACATGCGCGTCCCGAAAATAATCACCGCGAAAGAAAAAAGCGGTGAGAGCAAAATGAGCCAGGAATATTCATACAATGCCATGGGATACTCCTTGCAGTTGGATGACTACGCTGCAATAGATGCGTCAACGTCGTTTCCAACTGTCTTAAAAAAGTTCTTCACCACTTCATCAGGTTTATTTCGCCAACGTCGACCGTGTTGCGTTTGCGATAGATCGAAATAATCATTGCTAAGGCGACCGCTGCTTCTGCTGCTGCAACGGTGATAATAAAAATGGCGAAAATCTGCCCTGTCAAGTAGGTGGACCAGGGCTTGACTGTATTATAGAAAGCGAAGCCAACCATCGTTATATTCACCGCGTTGAGCATGATTTCTATACCCATCAATACAGCGATGGCATTGCGTTTAGCCAGGGCGCCATAAAGTCCGATACAGAAAAGTAAAGCGCCAAGTACCAGGAAATGGTTGAGACTGAGTCCCATCTTCGTTAGTCCTCCCTGCCAATAACTATTGCGCCTATGATAGCTACGAGCAAAACGAGAGAAGCAATTTCAAATGGGAGTACATAGCTATAACATGTAGGGCTGTACAATAATTGGCCGATGTAGGCGACGTTGTTCGGTGGCAATGGACAGGCAGCGTTTTGCGGACCATAGGCTGCTCCACCGCCAGCATGCACAGTAGAGTAAGGGCCGATTGTTACTGCAAAAATGATGCCCGCGCCAACAAGTGTGCTGATGATAGCTCCTATCCACCAGACCTTATTGATAGGATTGCTGTTTGTACGTACGTTATTGGTTCGTGTGAGCATCAATGCAAAAAGTATCAGGATGGTAACAGCTCCCGCATAGATGAGAATTTGCACGATAGCGATAAATTCAGCATCGAGCAAGAGGTAGATACCAGCAGCCATTGCAAATACAACGACAAGTGCTAACGCACTGTGAACGATGTTGCGCAATCCTACCACGAGCAATGAGGAGCCTACAAGAATTATAGCGATAATCCAAAATAGAAGGGTAGCTAAATCCATAAAAAAACACCTCTTAAGAGTATGGCAGGGTTCTTAGGAGTAATAGCAAATAAATATGGAGTCGGTGTCTCTATTAATTCCCTTCTCCCAATTTCACCCTGAAGACGTACCGAGAGCCTCAACCTTCGTTTATTCTAAGTAATCTATGTTCATTGTATCATTCTCTTGTGATGTTAGATAGCACATGTATCCTTGTGAGATTGTATCAAAACGAGCAACCAGTGGCAAGGGCACGACTATGTTATAATCTTTGTCAGACATCCAGGCAATCAATTTCTGAAAATAGAAAGCATTGAAGAACTATGAGTATCTCAAAAGCAGCATCATTTCGTAATTCTTCCAACGATTTTTGTTGCCCTAGATGTGGTACACCATTCCTACCACATGCCGCTTTCTGTAGCTCGTGCGGCCAACGCCTCGATGACAAGCAATATTCCTCCTCACTATTACAAAACGAACAAGATATAAGAGTCCGCTACCATATTACATCACTCGTTCGCAGGCGACCTCATGTTAATCTCTACTTTGCTCTCGATAATCAACAATCTCGCCTGGGTCGACAACGTATGGTAGCTATTCGTGATATTGACATCAACTTGCTAAATGACGAAGCTCGCGTTCAGACTATCAAAATGGTCCAACAAGAGTATGACTCCCTTCGTCTTTGGCAAATTCCATATGTTTTGCCTATGATTGATTTGCAATATTTCAAGGGGCATCTTTATGCAATTTCTGGCTATCCACTCGCTGCTTCGAGCTTGAATTCAACTGGGGAATCAGATCATTCAGACATATTGACAGGTAATGCGCTTCGACTGTATACGCTACAGGATTTTCTACAAAGTGGTCAGGGCTTGCCTTCTGAACAACAGGCGTTAAAGTGGATCCAGGATCTCTGTCAGGCCCTCAATGGCCTCCACCAGCATCAAATTGTCATCGGCGAGCTTGATCCATACACCATTATTCTAGATGAAAAAAGTGACAATGCCAAACCTGCATTGATGATTTCATGGTTGTCTCCACAACTACAGAAACGATTACGATCATCTGAAGTGTCAACGAGATTCTGGTCCTACTTCTGCGCTCCCGAGGCTTTACAAGGAAAAGCTGAGCCTCGCTCTGATATCTATAGCCTGGGTGCAATTCTGTACCTGTTACTTTCAGGATCACTCCCTAGTGAGAAGGTTCTACGTACGAAAGAGAAGCTACGCTCACCGCACGAACTCAATAGTCGTATTAGCCTGCATGTGAGTGACTGTGTGATGCAAGCGCTTGACACCGTGCCATCGAAACGTTTTCAAAATGCACTGGAGATGTCGGAAGCTCTATCCAATCCACGTGATACTCGTTTAAAAGCCATCAAGCTCAATCGTCGTGATGTCGCAGTTACTCCTCCAGTTATTCACGATGACGAGGCTGAGACAATACGTATTGTTCCACTTTCTCAGGAGCACCTTGATCGCTGGCGAACTTCTCGTCCACAAGCTCCTTCATCAAGCCAGATAGCTCGTCGACCACTTGCATCCCCCCCCATAGCTGGATCTGAAGACACCAGAACGGTTCAATCTGAGTGGCAACAGCCAGCCGCGCCTGTCGAAAAGTCTCTCATAATTGCTGCTGCGTCTGTTGACACTAACGCTGAAAATGGACCTGTCTCTGTGCAATCCTCTCCAGACATTGTAGAAGCTCCAATCACAGCTTCTCAAAACGAGACATCAATCACCTGGTTTAAGCGATTACAACGTTTCGTTCTTGGCCAACAGCGGCATGTAATGTTCGCAGTGGCAATTATTGAATCGCCAGTCAGTGTGCTACCGGATCAGATTTTTATGCTCCGTTTCCATATTATGGGCAGAGACGAGCCAATGTCTCCACGGAATGTTCATGAGACAGATCTATCATCAGGACTGAGTAGATTGATGAACGGAGATACCGTATGTATAGAAGTACGCGCTGAACTCAATCAGAATTTTACATTTGTTGTGCAGCAGGCAATGGCCACTATTCCAGCCGCAGGATATGTTGCTGAGATAACAATTCCAATGCAGCCCTTTTCTAAATTGCCAGACGGGATGCGAGAACGTTTGCTCATATCTTTCCTGGATACGCAAGGTCAGCCTCTCTATGAAAAGCCATTTGCAGTGGAAGTCTTCGTGTCTCAATACGTAAAACGCGGTCATGAGGGATATCATGTCCTAACAATTCCGCAATAGAACTCTTCCTTTGTTGTCTGCAGTTCGTTATAATAGACGAACTGCTTGATACTAGAAAACGACTAGTAGAAAACAACGTAGGGAGTCACCTGTATGTCGGAAGAAATCGAAGGCAATCACCATGTATCCCAAGACCGCATCGCCGAATTATCCAGCAACCTACTAGATCAAGGTGATTCAGTTATCTACGCAGTTGTAGGTGCCTGCTTCTTCCTGGGAGCGATATTCGCATTAGGGTATAGTTTTTGGCATTTTGCTGATACAATATTTCCAATAAGCAAACTCACACCTACAATATCTGCCACAGCAATAATCCAGTTGATCTCCGATCTTCTCCTGGTATTGATCATTATGGAAGTGCTTGGTACTATCATCCATTATCTCAAAGCTCATGCGACCTCGTTACGTCCTTTCCTTTTTATAGGTATTGTCTCCGCCACCCGGGGTATACTCTCAATTGGTGCGCGCCTCTCTGTTGAGGGAGAAGGATCTCAACAAAAATTTTTCAGCGCCATGATTGAATTAGGGGTCAATGCTGCCGTCATCCTTGCTCTTGGCATCACTCTCAAATTGATTGGAAAGTTTCTCGAAGAGAAACAAGATTAATGTGCAAGATTGTTATTATCCGCCAGGTAGGTATATTTTGCTATTCGAACGTGATTTAACTTGTAATTTACACATTATCGATTAATATTGAGAAGTTAAAATACCCTTAAAGCGAAACGTTCAAGCACTTAACGGGGGAAACAATGGCAACTTTATACGATAAACCTGCACAAGTTCAACCTGAAATAATACCTGATGCATTTGGTGAGTTACCTTCGGAAGAGTATAGCGCCAAAGCTATGCCAAAGGTTGCAGGACCACTTGGCATGATAGCCACATACGTATTGATCATCTTTTTCATTACTAATACGCCCTCGGCTATTGCGGCAGGCGCCGGGACGTTTACCTTCTGGATTGTCGGTGGCCTCACTTTTTTTATCCCCTGCGCCATCTGTACTGCGCAGCTTGGTCATATGTTTCCTCACGAAGGCTCTCTCTACAACTGGACACACAGAGCATTTGGAGGATATTGGAGTTTCTTTGTTGCCTTCTGTGCCTGGTTTCCGTGTATTCTCTTGATGATCGTTGCTGCCGACGGCGTTGTTGGCTATCTACAAGGACTGAACCCAAATTGGCTTCAAGCTCCATGGCAGCAAGGGCTTGTCCTTATACTGATCGTTGCTTTCTCCGGCTTTATAGCCACTCGGCGTTTTGCCACTACACTGAATTTGGTCAAAGTGGTCCTTGGTATAGCATTTCTAGCAGTATTCATCACAGGATTAGCCGGTGTGGTCTGGCTCCTCAAGGGTCATCATGCGGCTACCAGTTTTAAAACTCCCACCGATTGGGGTTTTGCCTGGAACCCGAATGGGTACTACACATTGGCGCTGTTTGCTTTCATAGTACAGTCCTTTCTCGGTATCGAAGTCCCGCTCAACATGGGTGGGGAGATGACCGGGCGCAAAATAGTTACTCGCCATTTGTTTTGGGGAACCATTCTTGTGCTAGTCGGTTACTTAGTGACTACCTTTGGTCTATTAGTAGTCGTCGGAACAACGCCAAGTGGAAACCCTTTCGCTATGGTCCTGGCTGTAAAAATCGCGCTTGGACCGGTTGCCGGTAATATTCTAGCAATCCTCATCATGTGCAACTTTGTTGTAACACCGGCTGTCTACAGCTATTCTTACGCGCGTCTTCTCCTTGTTGGTGGGATTGACCAACGTTTACCTATGAGAGCAGCTCGCCTCAACAAGAACCGTGTCCCTGCTAATGCGATCATCTTCCAAACAGTCGTGGCAGTGGGCTTTGCCGTGATCCTCTTTATTGTGATCCCTCTTTTTGGCGGCGAATCCAATGCATCAGTGCTCAACTCGGAAGTCTATAACGTCGTGATCTCAGCGTCAACACTCGTCTGGGCAATCTCAACAGCTTTCCTCCCCATAAACCTTGTGAAATTCTTCTTCAATGATCAACGAGCGTTCCGCAAACAGCTTATCTTTCCAATGCCAATCCTATGGATATGCATCTTTTTTGGCACTGTTACCTGCATTATAAGCATCATAGGTGCCCTGTTCTTCAGCTTGATTCCGGCGCTAATCCCTAATAACGTCTGGTGGCTCATTGTTGGAGGTATCACTGCCGTCTGCATCGTTCTTGGCCTCGTTGGATCCATGCTTGCAAGCAGTGAAGCCGGCTGGCAAAAATTGCACGAGTAAACAATCCTCTATAGCATTTCCTTTCTGTGACTAAGATCCCTCAGTGATGATGATCACCGCTGAGGGATCTTTTTAACGAGGAATGGACCCAAGGATGGATCAATGTCCACCCGACAGGAACAATGGGCTACCCAGATTCGCCAGATCTCAACTGTCTATCGCAGAGCACTCCTCTGCAAGGATAACCCTGCTATCCGATATCGTCCCGCACCAAACGAATGGTCAGCGATAGAAGTAGTAGGCCACATGATCAATAAAATGCAGATGTGGACCAGTCGGGTGTAGCGTGTCATGTTCGAGGAAAGGCTTGCATTACTATCATACTATCAAGATGCATTGGTACGTGTACACAACTACCAGCATGCTGATCCAGACGTGTTATTTGAGCAATTGATGCAGGCATGTGAACGCTTTGCTACACTCGTCGAGAGCATCCCCATCTCCGCTCAGCAAGGAGAAGGGATGCATGAAGAAGTTGGTCCATTGACGCTTCCCAATCCTATTGCGTTGCAGCGCACTGAAAGGATCGTCTTCTTGGTCGCCCATCCGCTCACGCTTTTTGTCCGGCTCTTTCATCCCTTCATAGCGCTCATTAATGGCCTGGAACGAGCACTTGCTCACATAGGCTTTGCTACCTGGAGAGCATTACCAATTAGGAAGAGTATTTCAGTTCTTTCCCCGTTTGTCATTTCCAAACCTTTCCCTCAAAGCGTGGATGCTGGCAGGTGTCTGCTATCTCTTCATCAAGTGTGCCCCTTTTGAGCCTTGCATTTTTGGAGGGCCACAGGTAAAATATAACCATGGTTACGCATCACTATAATAGCTGTTGTGTCTTTCGGAAGAGAAGTCTCCTTCGTCAGAAGAGAAAATGGACACATCATCTATGACAGAAGAGCGCCTAAAACAGACATCAGAGCAAGCAGCTTATTCACTCTGGCAACTCGTACGCTATTTCTTGCGCCTGGGGACACTCGGCTTTGGCGGTCCGGTCGCTCTCGTCGGGTATATGCAGCGCGACCTCGTCGAGCAGCGAGCCTGGATCGCAGAAGCTGATTATAAAGAGGGATTGGCCCTTGCCCAGCTTTCTCCGGGTCCGCTCGCCGCTCAGTTAGCCATGTATCTGGGCTACGTCCGGTATCGCACGCTGGGGGCCACCCTGGTGGGACTGGCCTTTATCTGGCCGTCGTTTCTGATGGTGGTAGCTCTCGGCTGGCTCTATACGCTCTACGGTGGTCTTCCCTGGATGCAGGCCGTGTTCTATGGAGTAGGCGCCAGCGTGATCGGTATCGTCGCCCTCAGCGCCTTGAAGCTGACGTCCAGAACCATTGGACGTGACCCTCTGCTCTGGGGGATCTACCTTGTGACGGCCTCGGTGACCGTTCTCACACAGACCGAACAGGTGGGGCTCTTTTTGGCTGCTGGTTTCCTGGTCTGGCTGGTCAAAACTCCTCCGTGGGCCTGCTGGAGACGTTGGGGGAAAAGGAAGACGGGAGTTGCGAGTCTGTCACCAGTCGCCCTGGCAGCCCTGTTTGCTGTCGCGGCAACGACCGGTGGAACCCTGTGGGCGCTCTTTTCGTTCTTCACCATCGCCGGCGCTTTCGTGTTCGGCAGTGGGTTGGCGATCATACCCTTTCTGTATGGAGGCGTCGTGCAGGGGCACCATTGGCTCACCGACCGCCAGTTCGTGGACGCGGTGGCCGTCGCCATGATTACGCCTGGACCTGTCGTCATCACGTCTGGCTTCATCGGGTACCTGGTGGCGGGGTTTCCCGGGGCCGCTGTGGCAGCTCTGGGGACGTTCCTGCCGTGCTATGCCTTCGTCGTTATTGCTGCGCCCGCGTTCAGAAAGTATGGCAAACGCCCAGCGATCGGGGCCTTCGTCAAGGGCGTGACGGCTGCCGCCATCGGCGCGATCACGGGGGCGGTCATCGTCCTGGGACGGCGCACGATTATTGACTTCCCCACGATTGCGTTGGCACTTGTTACTTTGGTCTTGCTGTGGCGATGGAAGAAGATCCCAGAGC